>CALMIW010000454.1 GCA_937864275.1 uncultured Dehalococcoidia bacterium | reverse complement strand
CGAGGCGAGCGCCGCGATGACCACGAGGAGGGCCCGCCGTTGGAACAACCCCGTCGACCTGCGGGCGGCTTCCCAACCCACCCGCGAGACCGACGGCACCGGACGCCTCCCCTCGCGCATGGTCTGGGGCAAGATGATGGCCGAACTGCCACAGGACCCGCTCCTCCACGCCGCGGCACTGGTCTACATGAGCGACAGCGGCCTGGTGGCGACGGTCGCCCACCACTACGGGATCTGGATGCCCGGTGGCTCCTCCGCCAGCCTGGACCACACGATGTGGTTCCACCGGCAGCCGCGGTTCGACGACTGGGTGTTGTACGTGAGCGAAAGCCCGGCTGCCCACGCCGCTCGCGGCCTGATTTTCGCCGGGATGTACAACCGCAAGGGTGAGCGCATCGCCAGCGTGGCCCAGGAGGGGCTGTTCAGGAAGCCGCGCTAACCGGACTCAGCGGTAGAAGCGGCCGCAGGGCTGGTCCGGCGAACCACTGGCCACCACCGCGCTGCCATCCGCGCGGAAGAGTTGCACACCCGCGATTCTCCCTGGCGCGCCTTCCGGTTCGATGAGCGAGCGGAGGGCGTTGCACATCCGGTTGTACCCCTCGGCTCCACCGAGGGTGCCTGTCGCCCGGTCGAGCGTGACCTGGAGCAGCCCGTCCACGAAGGCGACGGAGACTACCTCGCCGATGAGCGGAGTGCCGGCGAATTCGCTTCCAAGCACCGCCTCGGCGCGGCGCACCGGGTTCGCACCGAGGCTGGCCAGGGCGGGCGCCGCGCCGGTGTCGCCTTGCGCGGGGGCACTGGCCGGCGGCTGCTCTGCGCGGATGGAATCCGTGGCACAGCCGGTGAGCAGCAGGAGCGCCACGAGCGACAGCATTACGGTTCGCGTTCGTTCCACATGGTGAAGCCTCGCTCCGAGGGCGGATCATGCGGATAACCACGATATGTCAACACATCGCAAAACAATCACAATGCGGTTGGCGGAGGGCAACCGCTTACGCGGGGAAGATGGCGAACGTGCCCAGCGCCTTGGCGACAAGGCGCTCGCCGGAGCGCACCTCCGATTCGAGGACGGCGATGCGCTTCCCCTTGTGGAGCAGCTTCGTTTCGCACTCGATCGTGCCTTCGCGGACCGACGCCATGTAGACCATCTTCACTTCGATGGTTGCACAGGACTCGTCTTCGCTGAGCCTGGAGTAGAGGGCGCCGCCCATGCTCGTGTCGGCCATCGAGTAGAGGACACCCCCGTGGACGACGCCGTGGGGGTTCATGTGGTCTTCCGTGACGGCGATGCGCGCGCGGCTGTAGCCGTCGCCACGCTCGTAGATGTCGAGACCGATGATTCGTTGGAAGCCCATGGGGGGCCGGGATTCACGTGCCATGGCCGCGCATCCTACAGGCCCCCACCTGCTCCGCGTAGTCACTTTTCCGGCGTGAACTTCACGGGCATGTGCTTGATGCCGTTGATGAAGTTCGACCGGAGGCGCTCCGGCGGTCCCGCCAGTTCGATGTCCGGGAAGCGGCGGAAGAGCTCCTGAAACATCACCTTCAGCTCCTTGCGGGCGAAGCCGGCGCCGAGGCAGAAGTGCTCGCCGATGCCGAACGCGAGGTGCTCGTTCGGCGTCCGCTCGATGTCGAAGGCGTACGGGTCGTTGAAGACGTCTTCGTCGCGATTGGCGGAGAGGTACCACATCATCACGCGCTCGCCGGCCTTAATCTGCTTGCCGCCGAGCTCGGTGTCCTCCACGACGTAGCGCGACATGTGGTGCAGCGGCGAGGTCCAGCGGCAGATCTCCTCGACCGCGGAATCGATGAGCGACATGTCGTTCAGGAGCTTCGCCTTCTGATAGGGATGTTCACAGAGCGCCTGGAGGCCGCCGGAGATGGCGTTCCGGGTCGTCTCGTTCCCGGCGAGGATGAGGAGGAAGCAGAAGGCGAGGATGTCTCCCTCGGTGAGCTTGTCCCCATCGACTTCCGATTCGAGGAGGATCGAGACAAGGTCGCCTTCGCGAGGGTTCTTCCGGCGGTCTTCCAGCACCTGCGCGAAGAATTGGATCATCTTCATGCGGCCCATCATCCCGGTCTGGCTGGCAGCCTCGGGCGAGCCGCGCTTTTCCTCGGGGACGTTCGTCTGGTACTCCGGGTCACTCGAGCCGAGGACGCTGTTCGTCAGTTCGAACATCATCGGCCAGTCCTTCTTTTCGAGGCCGGCCATGCCGCAGATGACGGCGAGAGGTAGCTGAGCGGCGACCTCCGTGACGAAGTCGCACTCACCCTTCTTCGCGACTTCGTCGAGGATCTCGTTCGTCAGCTGGCGGATGGTGGCTTCCATCGCGTTCACGGCCCGTGGCGTGAACCCCTTGTTCACCAGCCGGCGCATTTTCACGTGGCGGGGCGGGTCCATCGTGATGATCGAGACGTTGCCCGTGTTCTGGACCTGGGGAGCCGTCGCCGGGTCCGCGGCGAGCCGCTCGATGACTTCCGGGCGCAGGCCCGGGCCGGCAATTCCTCGCGAGGAGACGAAGATCTCCGGGTGGCGGGAAACCTGGAGGATGTCGTTGTACTTCGTGATCGACCAGTAGCCATTCGTGCGCTCGTTGCCTTCGTTCCAGTGCACCGGGTCTTCGGCACGGAGCATGCGCAGGATGTCGTGTGCCTTTCCTTCCTGGAAGAGCTCGAGCTGGCTGAGATCGACGTCTTTGGGGCTGAATGCGGTGGTCACGTATGCTGTCCCTGTGAATGGTTTTCGGAAGATTCGAAACGATACCGTAGCGTATCGAATGGTGTCGAGGGAACGCCGGTGGTGAGCCCAAGCGCGGCTTTACCTGAGCATGGCGGCCTCGACCCGCGCGTCGTCCGCTCCCGGGCGGCCATCCTGCGGGCGACTGCGGACCTGCTCATCGAATCCGGTGCCGCGGGCGTGACCATCGAGGGTATCGCCGAGCGATCCGGCGTGGCGAAGACAACGATCTACCGGCACTGGAAGACGCGTTCCCAACTCGTGTTCGCGGCCTTCGAGAGCCTGTTCAAGCCGGTCGCACCGCCCGAGCACAGCGGCCCGCTGCGCTCTCAGCTTGAGACCATGCTCGGGCAGCTGGCCCGCGGGCTCAACGAGTCGCGCTGGGCTCCCGCGGTCACCGCCCTCATCGACAGCGGCGACCGCGACCCGGAACTGCGCCAGCTCATCCACGACTTCCTGGTCGTCCGCATGGAGAACGCGCGCGGGCTCCTCCGCGCGGGCATCGAGCGGGGCGAGCTCCGCGCCGGGCTCGATGTCGACGTGGCCGTCGGGCTGCTCGTCGGGCCGGTCTTCTACCGGCGGCTCGTCAGCCGCGAACCCCTGGACGACGCCCTGGTGCGCCTGGTGGTGGACCAATTCCTGCTGGGTGCATCGGTGGAGCGCGGTTCCGCCTGAACCCGCGGAGGGCGCGTAGCCCCCCGCGCCAGGGAACCCCCCCCCCCCGCCGCCCCCCCCCGCCCCCGGAATGCCGTCGTCATCCTTCTCGACAGCCTGAACCGCCACATGCTGGGCTCCTATGGCGGCAAGGAGTTCGCGACCCCGAACCTCGACGCGTTCGCAGAGAAGGCGGTCCGCTTCGACAAACACTACGCCGGGTCGCTCCCCTGCATGCCGGCCCGGCACGACATCCTCTGCGGCGCGCTCGACTTCCTGTGGCGGCCGTGGGGCTCGATCGAGCTGTGGGAGGACCCGATCACGTTTCCGCTCCGGTCGAGCGGCGTCACCACGATGTTGGTGTCGGACCACCCGCACCTGTTCGAGACGGGCGGCGAGAACTACCACACCGACTTCGGCGGCTGGGACTACGTGCGGGGGCACGAAGGCGACCCGTGGAAGACGTGGCTCGACCCGTCGTGGGTCGGTG
>CALMIW010000453.1 GCA_937864275.1 uncultured Dehalococcoidia bacterium | reverse complement strand
TCCGGAGTCGTTCCTCGCGGCGGTCACCCGCCGCCAGATCCTGCAGCGCGTGCTCAACAACCTGCACATGTCGTTCCGCGAACGCCGCGATCTCCAGCGTTGGCTCGACGTCGTCGAGCTCCAACATCGGCTCGAACCGTGGAATGCCATCCTAATCGGCGAACGTGGCATGCTTCACTACCGGCTCGGCAACCTCGACGCTGCCATGCAGGATCTCGAAGCCTACGTCTCGGCGAGCGAGCGCCCGGAGGTTAACCCCGGCGCCATCCGCCTGCTCGATCAACTTCGCCTCCGTTACGGGGGGCTGGGGGAAACGCGATGACCACCTTTTCTCCCGTGCGCGAAGCTCCCGCACGCGGCCGCCACGCGCTTCAGCGCTCGATCGCCTGGTATCTGCGCCAGCTGAGCAAGGTCCTCAACGTCCTCAGCGATGAGGAGCTCGAGCGCCTCATCCCCATGCTTACCGAACGCAGCTTCCGCCCCCGCCAGGTCCTCTTCCGCGCCGGCGACCCACCCGAGCGCGTCTACCTGCTCCTCAAAGGCCGGGTGAAGATCTATCAGGTCGCTGAGAATGGCAAGGAGATCATCCTCGACGTCGTCGGCAAGGGCGGCGTCGTTGGAGACATGGCCATCGTCGAAGACAACGAACGCATCGCCTGCGCCGCAGCCATCGACGACACCGTCGCCGTCAGCATCACCTGGGACGACTTCTCCCACCTCCTCCAGCAATCGCCGAAACTTGGCTTCGCGATGATGGAGCTGATGGCCCGCCGCCTCGCCGGCATGCAGCGCACGTTCATGAACATCGTCTCCAAGCCCGTCTCCGCCCGCCTCGCGGATATCCTGCTCAACCGGCAGGAGGAGGGCGTCGTCCACCTCGGCCTCACGCACCAGGAACTCGCACAGACGATCGGCACCAGCCGCGAGACTGTCACCGCGCTCCTCAGCCGCTTCAGCACGCTCGGGGCCATCACCCCGATTCCCGATGGCTACCAGATCCTCGACGAAGACCTGCTGGACGACATCGCGAACGGCGACCTCTCCGTCTCCCCGCGCCACCCGGTCTCCCCTCAGCCCAGTACCATGACCCCCTGATGTCTCAGGCTTCCGCCGGCCCGCTCGACCTCGTGCCCGCGCGGGAAGGCCCGGCGATCATCGCGCACGGCGGCGGCAACACGGTCGAAGGTCTCCGCGAGTGGGTCCAGGCCGGCGCCGACTACCTCGAGGTCGACATCTGGCTCCACCGGGGCCGGTTCGAAGCGCGCCACGAACGGCGCATCAGTTGGCTCCCGTTCCTTTACGAAAAGTGGTATCTCCGGCGCGTCCCGCGGGGCCGCTACGGCCTGGAAGAACTCATGCGAGAGAGTGCGGGGCTCGGCGCGGGCATCTTCCTTGATCTCAAGAACGGCGGTGCGGCCACGGCGGCGCTCCTTCGCCGCATCCTCGCCGTCAGCCCTCATCCCGAACGTATCGTCGCGTCGTCTCAACAGTGGCAGGCCCTGCGCGCGATTCGCGAGTTGGCGCCCGAAGTCGACGCTTTCTACTCGATCGACGTCCGCGCCAAGCTCGACCTCTTCCTCTCCGTCGTCGACCGCGACAACCGCCCGAGGGGGGTCTCCTGCAGGCACTCGCTTCTCTCGGAGAACACCGTGAAGCGCCTGCACGACCGGGGCCTTCTGGTCGTCGCATGGACGGTCGATGACCTCGAACGCGCCCGCGAACTCGTCTCCTGGGGCGTCGACGGCATCACGACCCACAAGGTCGAGGCGATGCGCAAGGAGTTCGTCGCGTGAAGCCGCTCGCCGTCTACGTCCACATCCCTTTCTGCACGGTGAAGTGCGGCTACTGCGACTTCAACGCGTACGCCGGGATGGACAACCTGAAAGTAGACTACGGTCGGGCCCTTGTGCACGAAGTCGAGGCTGCGGCCGCGTTGTTCGAGGCTCGCGAGGTCAGTTCCATCGGCTTCGGTGGGGGCACCCCGGGTGAGGTGCCGGCCAGCGACATCGGCGCTGTGATCGCCGCCGTGCGGCGCCTCGCTCCGCTCTCGCCCGCCGCCGAGATCTCACTCGAGGCGAACCCGGGGACCGTCACGGGCGACGCCCTTCGCGAGTTGCACGGCCACGGCGTGAACCGCCTCTCCATCGGCGCGCAGAGCTTCCACGCCTCCGAGTTGCGCTTTCTCGACCGCATCCACTCGCCCGAGGCCACCGCCGCCAGCATTCGCCTCGCGCGCGAAGCGGGCTTCCAGAGCGTTGGGCTGGACCTCATCTACGGCCTTCCGGGACAGGCGCCGGCCGCCTGGCGCGCCTCCCTCGAAGCAGCCATCGCGCTTGGCCCGGACCACGTCTCCGCGTACGCCCTCACCGTCGAAGACGGTACGATGCTCGCTCGCAGAGTCGAGCGTGGCGAAGTTGAGCCGCTCGACGCCGATGCGGTTGCCGACCTCTACGAGCTCGCCAGTGACGTCCTCGAGGCAGCCGGCTACGAGCAGTACGAACTTTCCAACTGGGCCCGCCCGGGACACCAGTCGCGCCACAACCGGACGTATTGGACCGATGGGGAGTACCTCGGCATCGGCGCGGGCGCGCACGGCTACGTGGGAGGCGAGCGCTACGAGAACGTCGCCCACCCTCGCGAATACATCGCCGCGGTTCAGGCGGCGAAGGCGCCGCCGTTCGTCGCCGTGGCGAATCGCTACACACCCGACGCGGCCACGGCAATGAGCGATTGGCTCGCACTTCGCCTGCGCCTCATCGAAGGCTTCGACCCGGGGGAATTTGCCGCCCGGTTCGGCCAGGCCGTCCCCTTG
This sequence comes from uncultured Dehalococcoidia bacterium, assembly GCA_937864275.1. Taxonomy (GTDB): domain Bacteria; phylum Chloroflexota; class Dehalococcoidia; order Tepidiformales; family Tepidiformaceae; genus Amarobacter. The sequence continues at coordinate 5,869 of CALMIW010000453.1, read as the reverse complement.
CCAGTCGCCAGCGTGCTCGAGGAGTGCAGCCGCGTTGGTGCCGTTGAAACAGCCCCGCGGATTCGCCTTAGCCGCTCCGGGCGCCTGCTCCATGGCGAAGTTGCGGCGCGCCTGTTGCTCGCCTGCCGGCAATCCGCCGCGCCGGCCGCGGTCTAGCCGTGGCCGTTATCGGCACCGCGGGGCATGTGGACCATGGCAAGAGCACGCTTGTCCAGGCACTGACCGGGATCGATCCAGACCGGCTCCGCGAGGAGAAGGAGCGCGGTCTCACCATCGCCCTCGGCTTCGCCTGGCTCACGCTCCCCTCCGGCCGCGAAGTCGGCATCGTCGATGTGCCCGGCCACGAACGGTTCATCAAGAACATGCTCGCGGGCGCGGGCGGCGTCGACCTGGCCCTTCTCGTCGTCGCAGCGGACGAAGGTGCTCGCCCCCAGACGCGCGAGCACCTGGCGATCCTCGACCTGCTGGAAGTCCCTTCCGGCCTCGTCGTCATCACCAAGTGCGACCTCGTCGAACCGGAGTATGTCGACCTCGTGGAAGAGGAGCTGGCCGGCACGCTGGACGGCTCCAGGCTCGCTGGCTCGCCGGTGCTCCGCGTTTCTGCCGCTACTGGCGAGGGCCTCGAGGAACTGAAGCTTCGGATCGACTCCGTACTCGACGCTGCCCCGGCGAAACGCGACCTTGGGCGCGGGCGGCTGTCCATCGATCGAGCCTTCACCATCCAGGGCTTTGGCGCCGTGGTCACCGGCACACTGATTGATGGTGCGCTCGAAGTCGGCCGTGAGGTCGAGCTCTTGGCCCAGGTGCTGAAGGCGCGGGTCCGCGGGCTCCATCGCCAGGGGCCGACGGTTGAGCGCCTCGACCCGGGCACGCGCGCCGCCGTAAACCTCAGCGGGGTCCGCACCGAGGACATTCACCGCGGCATGTGCCTCGCCGTGCCGGGGGCTGCCACCGTCGTGACGTCGCTGGCGGTCCGGCTCGCAGCCAGCCGCATCCTCTCCCACCCGCTCGCGCACGACGCGGAAGTGACCGTGCTCTGTGCCACGGCCGAGTCGCAGGCGAAGGTCCGCCTCCTCGACGCGGAGACGCTCTCCCGGGGCGAAGAGTGTTGGGCGCAACTCGTCCTCGATGCCCCCATCGCCGCGGCGCCGGGCGACCACGTCGTCCTTCGGTCGCCCAACGAGACGGTTGCGGGCGGCAGGGCCGTCCTCCTCAATCCGCGAAGGCTCCGGCGCAACCATCCGCCCACCATCGAAATGCTCGAGCGCGCCTTCGAAGGTAGCCCTGCCTCGCGCATGCTCGACGCGCTCCTCACCGGCCCGGCTCCGCTCGAGGCGCTCCGGGACTCGCTGAACCTCGAGGCAGCCGTCGCGGCGACGGCCCTCGACGAACTCCTTGGCGCCGGGACGGTGGCCGAGCGCGCCGGGATGCTGGTTGCGCGAGTGTGGCTCGATTCGGCGGTGTCCGCCATGTCCTCCGCGGTCGATGGCTTCCTGCAGGCCAATCGCCTCCGCGGCGCCGCCCCCAAGGAGCAAGTGCGCGGGGTGCTGCGCCAGTCGCCGCAGGTCTTCGAAGTCGTCGCGGCAGCCGCGCTCGAAGCTGGTTTGCTGGAGCAGCGCGGCCCGGGCTACGCCCCGCCGGGCCACGAGCCGTCCCTCAGCGCCGCCGAACGGGCCGAGGTCGAAGTCTTTCTGGCCGGCATCCGGGCGAATCCCTACAACCCGCCCACCGAGCGCCTCCCCGCTGTCCCGCTGCTCACCTACCTGGCCGAGCGAGGAGAGATCGAGGATACCGGCGCGGGCGTCGTCTTCGATGCTCGCGCGTTCGAGGAGATGGTCGCCCGCACGCGAGCCCACATCGAGGCCAACAGCTCCGTCTCGCTCGCGGAAATACGCGACCTCTTCGGCACGAGCCGCAAATACGCGCAGGCATTCCTCGAACGGCTCGACGCGCGCCACATAACCCGGCGCAACGGCGATCTGCGGACGCTCCGCTAGGCTGAGACGGGTTCGGCGCTGAGTTCGTCGTTCTTTCCGCGCAGCCGGCGGAAGAACTTGCCGATGTCGCCGTTCTCCCAGGCCACCAGGAGCTGCGCCGCGACGCAGATGCTCGAGTAGGTCCCGGCCACGATGCCGACGAGCAGCACGAGCAGGAAGTTCCGGATCGTGTCGCCCCCGATGAGCATCATCGCCACGACCGTGAACACCACCGTCAGCGACGTATTGATCGAGCGCGAGAGCGTCTCGGTCATGCTCGCGTTCACCGCTTCCTCGAAGGGGATGTACGGGTCGTTGTGGATCGTCTCGCGGATGCGGTCGAACACCACGATGGTGTCGTGCACCGAGAAGCCGATGATCGTCAGGATGGCCGTGATGAAGGCCAGGTCGACCTCGGTGCCGCGGAACTCGCCGAGGAGCGCGAACAGCCCGAGGATCACGAACGCGTCGTGGAGCACCGCGACCACCGCCGCCGCGCCGTAGCGGAACGGCCGTGGCACTGAGCGGAAGGCGAACCAGATGTAGATCAGGATGGCGAGCGACGCGACGACGACGGCCAACGTAGCGTTTCGCGCGATTTCCGTGGATACCGTCTCCGAAACGGTGGAGAAGTTGCTCCGCGTGAGCGCTCCGAAGCGATCCCGCAGGCCGTCTTCGATCTGGTTGATCTCGCCGGGCAGTTCGGGTCCGACTGCCGAATCGAGGGCCGGGGCATTCTCAAGTTCCTCGGTCCTGATCAGGTACTTGTTGTTCCCGGCGCCTTGGATCCGAGCTTCGTCGTGGCCGAGTTCGGCCATGGCGTCGCGCAGGTCGCCCTGGGAAACCTCGCGTTCGGTGAACTCGATGGTGAACGTCGATCCCGAGGTGAATTCGATTCCCGGCCGCAACTGGAAGACGGCCAGCGCCACGACGGCGACGAGGAAGATGACTGCTGAGATGGAGAGGTACCACCAGCGCTTACCCGCGAAATCAAGCATTGCCCTGCTCCTCCTTGACGACGGGTGCGCGCCGGCCGGCCGGTTCCGTCCGCTTCACTTCTTCCGCGTTGAAAAGGAAGTGGTTCTTCGCCAGCGGTGTCCCGAGGATCATCATGAGGAACGTCCTCGTCACCGTGATGGCCGAGAACATGCTGATGAGCACGCCGATTGCCAGCGTGAGGGCAAAGCCCTGGACTACCGTGGCGCCGAAGTTCGCGCCGAAGTAGTACAGGATCGCGCAGGTAATGAGTGTCGAGACGTTCGAGTCGCGAATGGAGGTCCAGGCGCGGCGGAAGCCGAGGTCGATCGCGGCGCTGAGCGTCCTGCCGCGGCGCAACTCCTCTTTCATTCGTTCGAAAATCAGGATGTTGGCGTCAACCGCGATACCGATCGACAGCACGAACGCCGCGATGCCCGAGAGGGTCAGCGTGATGGGCACGAGCTTGAAGACCATCAAGGTGACCGCGGTGTACACGAGCAGCGCCGCCGAGGCGAGCACGCCCGGCAGCCGGTAGAACAGGATCATGAACAGCATGACGGCCGTAAGGCCGACAAGTCCGGCCCGCACGGAGTCCAGGACCGAGTCCTCGCCCAGGGTCGCGCTCACTTCTTCGGCCTGGATGATCCGCACCGGCGCGGGCAAGGCGCCCGCGTTCAACTGCTTGGAAAGGTCGTTGGCTTCGCTGAAGCTCGCCTGGCCGGTGATCTGGCCGGTATCGGAAATGACGCCGCTGACCGAGGCCTGGGAGAGCACTACGTCGTCCAGCATGACGATCAGGTAGTTCCGCGGGTCGGAACTGGGGAACTGCAGGGCGCGCGTCGTGATCTGCTCCATGAGGTCGGAGCCGCGGGACGTCGTCTCGAACACGACGGCGAAGCCAGTCCCCACGCGCGCCGGGTACGTGTTGTTCTTCAGGTCCGCGCCCGTCATGGTCACGGTCTGGCCGTCGATCAGGCCGCTCGCTTCCACCAGCTGCTGGTTGTCGTCGTAAACCATGAACTTGAGCGCGGCGGTCTTGCCGATCAGGTTCTGCGCTTCTTCCAGCGAGAGCCCCGGCACCTGCACGCTGATGCGGTTGCCGCTCGTCTTCGTGATCTCGGCTTCGCTCACGCCGAACTCGTTCACGCGGCGTTCGACCACATCCTTGGCGCCATCGAGTGCCGCTCCGAGGTCGCCCTGGTAGTCCGCGGGCGGGTCCGCCTGCAGGATCAGGTAGGCGCCACCCTGGAGGTCCAGGCCAAGGCGCATGGTCTCCCGTTCCCAGTCCCCGACCTTGATGCCCTTGCCGTGCGGCCAGAAGTCGCCGGGCAGATACCGGTATGGCGTGCTCGGCCAGACCACGATGACGCTGAACGTGGTTAGGGCGACGACGAAGAGGAAGATCAGGACGGTAGAAGTACTACGCACTGGTGTGTGAAACCCCGCCGGCTGTGGGCTCGGCTGTTGATGTTGGCGAGTCGGCGGGCTCAAGCGTACTCAATCGCCGCAGTACAGAATCGGTCACGGCCCGAACGCGCACTCCCGGCGCTATCTCGAGGATCAGTTCGGTCGGCCCCGAAACGGGGACGATGACGTCCTTCACTTCTCCGATGATGCCGCCCGTGGTGACGATTTCATCGCCCACCTGCAGCTGGCGGACGGCTTTTCGGCGCTCCTTCTGATCCTGGAGCACCGGGCGAAGAAGAAAGAAGTAGAAGGCGACCACCGCGAACCCGGTGTAGAAAATCACCTGCCACATTGCGGTCATGGGCGGGAAACTCCTGGTTGGGCACCCTGGCCGGATTACTCCGCGGCCTTCAGGGTTTCGAGAACCGAGCGTGCCAACGCAAGCGCTTCGGGCTTCGTCGAAACGGCCCCTTCCAGTTGGGCTCGGCGAACCGATGTTAGGACAGCCCCCAACAAGCGTCCACCGGGAAGGTCAAGCTCCGCGATCAGGTCGTCGCCCGTCAGGAGCGGAGGTTCACCCTCCTCGCTGGCGGCCCACGCCCGTGCCGTTACGTAGTTCACGAAGGCCACGTGGCGCCGGTAGTTCTCCCGTGTGTACCCGGGGCCCTTCGTCGCCATCCCGTCGCTCAGGTTCACCAGCATCAACGGCAGGATGTGGCCGTCCAAATCGGCCACGAACTTCCGGACGGCCCTGTCCGAGACCGGCCAGTTCTTGATGAGCTCGCCGGGGCGCAGGTGGTAGCGGATCATGCGCGCCACGAAGTCCGTCGCTGTCGGTCCGAATCCAAGCGCCGGCAGCCGCTCGCGCATGAGTTCGGCGCCGCGCGGGCCATGCCGGGGGAAGCGCAGGCGTCCGTCCTCGAAGATCGCGGTTGCTGGCTTGGCTACGTCGTGGAGGAGGGCCGCGAGCCGCGTTAGTACCACCAGCGGGATGCCTTCAATCTTGCGATCGAGGCTCCCATCCAGGTCGATCCACGCGAGGGCCTCCCGCAGTTCCTTGTTGTCCTCGCCGTCGCCGAGCGCTGCGTCGAGCGCAGCCACCGCGGCCATGTTGTGGTCCAGCACGTCATAGAAGTGAAGGTCGGGCTGGGTGAACCCCCGGCCCGCCTCGAGCTCGGGCACCAACGCGGTCAGCTCGCCCGCCAGGTCCAGTTCGCGCAGCGCCGGGAACGCCTTCGAACCGAGCAGGGCATCCAGCAGCCGGGGTGGCGGTTCCATTGGGAAAGACTACAGGCACGCGTTTCGGCGTGCCTGTTCGAACCCTCTAACGAGGCGGTCTCCCGTTACGAGGCCCGCGGATGAGCCTTGTCGTACTCCCGGCGCTTCTGGTCGCCCGTGAGGTGCGTGTAGATCTGCGTCGTCGAAATGCTGGCGTGCCCGAGGGCGTCCTGCACATTGCGAAGTGGCATGCCGCCGGAGAGCATGTGCGTGGCATACGTGTGCCGAAG
>CALMIW010000452.1 GCA_937864275.1 uncultured Dehalococcoidia bacterium | reverse complement strand
CACGGAGAACATTCCGTTGAGGAAGAGGAGGATGCCCGCGAAGGCGAGCCAGCCCGGGAGGCCGGTGAGCGTGACTTCGCCGCCGGCGCGGGAGGCCTTGGAGTACATCGCGTATCCGGCGCGGCCGAAGAGGGTCTTGCCGAGGATGTACATGAGCACGGAGCAGGAGAGCATGACGACCGTGAGCGCGTAGGGCGTGGCGGAGCCCTCGATCTCCTTGAGCTTCTGGAAGATCTGCACCGGCGTGACGGCGTAGTAATCGAGCATGAGCGGCGTGCCTAGCTCGGTGAAGCTCCAGATGAAAACGATCGTGGCGCCCGCGAAGATGCCGGGGCGGATGAGGGGGAGCGTGATCGTGAAGAAGCGGCGCCACCAGCCGGCGCCGAGGTTTTCGGCGGCCTCGTCCATCGCGGGGTCGAGATTTGCGAGGGCGGCGGAGGTGTTGAGATAGACGATGGGATAGAGCGTGAGGGCCTGGATGACGACGACGCCGAAGAACTTCGATTGGCCGAGGATGTCCCATTCGGTGCCGAGGAGCGCGTTGAGCGCGCCCATGCGGCCGAGGATGGCGCGAAGGCCCAGCGCCCCGACGAAGGGCGGGATGATCATGGGGACGAGGATGGCGGCGTTGAAGAAGGGCTTGCCGGGGAACTTGAAGCGAGCGCCGACGACGGCGAGGGGGAGCGAGATGAAGATGGTGAGCGTGGTGGTGGTGAGCGCGACCTTGGCGGAGTTGAACAGGCCGTCGAGCAGGCGCGGATCGCGGAAGACGGAGAGGACGTGGTCGAGCGTGAAGCCAGTGCCGCTGGTGATATCGGTGGCGAATCCGCCGCGGACGGTAAGCCAGATGGGGTAGAGGAGGAAGAGGGCGAGGATGAGGAGGACGCCGGCGAGGAGCGCGTATTGCCACGCGTGGCGCCAGAGCGCCGCCCGAGCCCTCGCGATGGCGCCGGGTTGATTCATGCGGGGCGAGTGTATCGGGGAAGAAGAGACGGGGAGAAAAGGAGACGGGGAGACAAAGTGAAGCGCCGAGGGGAGTGGGGAGTCGGGAATGGGGAGTGGCGCCAGGCGGAAGAGGAAGGAAGACGGAGCGGGGTGTTTCCGGTCCGGGTTGTTCGGGCTTCGTCGGAACGAAAAAGCCGGGCGAAGGGCCCGGCTTGGTGGGAACGTTGGAGAGTTGAGGCCGCGTGAAGCGGATTATGGATCGAGCTTGCGGAGGGTGAGGTTGAACTCGGTGAGACGTTCGCGGATTTCCTTAAGCGAGGTGGCGCCGAAGTTCTTGACGCCCATGAGCTCGGCCTCGGTGTGGCTGGCGAGGTCGCCGACGGTGTGGATGTTGAGGAGCTGAAGAGCCTTGCGGGCGCGGACGGAAAAGTTGAGGTCGGTGACGGGCTTGCCGAGGGTCTGCTCCTGGCCCGTGCCCTTGTACTGCTCCTGCAGGGCGCGACGCGCGGCGCGGTGTGCGTCTTCGAGGCCCTGGCCGAGGCGCAGGCCGCGGGCCGTGAGCATCTGCTTGATTTCCTGGAGGCTCGACTCGCCGAAGTTTTTGTAGCTGAGGAGTTCGGCCTCGGTGATGCGGAGGAGGTCGCCGAGGGAGCGGATGTTCATCTTCTTCAGGCAGGTGCGGGCGCGAACGGAGAGCTCGAAGTCGGTGACGGGGGTGTCGAGCAGCGCCTTGCGCTTAAAGGTGTCGCGGTTCTCGTCATCCTCGACGATCATCTCTCGGCTGGCCTGGACGTCTTTCATGTAGAGTCGGGCGCGCGGGTGGTTCGGGTTGGTTTCGAGCACCTGGCGCAGGCAGCGTTCGGAGCGGACGAAGTCGCCGCGATCTTCGTACAGGATGGCCAGGTTGACGAGGGCGTTGATGGGTGCGGGGACCTGTGAGCAGGCCTGCTCGTACATCGCGATGGCTTCCTCTTCCTCGCCCATGCGGTCGAGTTCATAGCCGAGCATGAAGAGGTTGTCGGGGTTCTCGGGGTCGGCGGCGACGGCCTTGCGCAGCTCGGCGATGCACGCCTCGTGGTCGCCGCCATTGCGCAGCTTGCGGGCCGCGGAGCCGTGGGCCTGGGCGGCCTGGGTATCGCGGCGGACGGATTCTTCAACACCAATCACCGTGTCCAGCGGATCATGCGACATCCGATGCATCCTCTATAAGGGACCGGCCGTTCCGAGACGGCCCGGTCGTGGGAGAAACGTTAGGGGGGCTGGCGTTCGCTCTCAAGCCTCGCCCGTGGTGGGGGGCTCGATCAGCCTCATGCGCTTCCATTTCCCGGTCAGGAACCGACCGAGCAGCAACGCGCAGAGGGCGAAAATGTAGGCCGCTGCGGCGATCCAGGGCCCGAGCGACTCCAGTCCCGGGAAGACCCGGATCATGAAGAACCCGCCGCCGACGATAATGACCCACGAGGCGATGACGGTGGCGACGCCGGCAAAGACGGTGTCGCCCGCGCCGCGGAGGGCACCTGACATGACCATGGCGGTGGCGTCGAAGAGCTGGAACGCGGCGGTTGCGATCAGCATCATCGAGCCAAGGCGGACGAGTTCCGAGATCTGATCGGGCGGCGTGCCGTCCTCGATGAAGAGGCGGATGAGGTCGGCGCGGAAGACGACGAAGAGCACGCCGCAGATACCCATGTAGACGACGGCGAGCTTGGTGGCGAGCCAGGCGCGGCTCTCGGCGAGGTCGGGGCGGCCGGCGCCGATCTGCTTTCCGACGACGGCCTGGCACGCGACGGAGATTCCGACGGCGGGCATGAACGAGAGGGACATGTACTGGTGGGCGATCCAGCCCGCGGAGGCGTGCTCGCGTCCGAAGTGGCTGACGAGATACACCATGAACACCGCCCAGCAGACCATCTCGTTGCCGAACATGAGGCCCGCGGGCCAGCCGACGCGCCCGATGTCATTCACGTGCGACATGCTCCAGCGCCAGGCGCGCCGGGTGTGGTAAGCGGCGTTCATCTTCGGGCCGAGGAAGACGGCGAGCGGAATGAGGAACTCGAGGCCCGAGGCGATGACGGTGCCCCAGGCCGAGCCCGCGATGCCCATGGGCGCGATGCCGAGGGCGACACCGGCGTCGCCGCACACGCGCCCGAACAGGCCGAGATCTGCGGGTACCGGGCCGTTGCCGAAGACGAGGACGGCGGAGATGAAGAGGTTGACGATGTTGGCGGCGATGCCCGCGGTCATGACGACGCGAGCGCGGTGCATGCCATAGAAGAACTGCGAGAGCCCGCGCGTCCAGAGATTGAGCAGGCTGCCCAAGAGGAGGATTCGCCCGTATTCACCGGCCCACGTGGCCTGCTGCGGGTCCATGCCGGTGGAGCTGAAGATGCCCGGCAGCGCGCCGGCGAGTGGGAGGAGCACGACGATCCAGTAGATGACGGAGAGCCACAGGCCGTTCCAGGCATAGGCGGGTCCGCGATCGGCGCGTCCGGCGCCCGCGGTTTTGGGGGCGAAGCGGTTGGTGGCGTTTAGCGGTCCCACCGCGGAGGGCCGGGGGACCCCGGGCGCCCCCCCC
>CALMIW010000451.1 GCA_937864275.1 uncultured Dehalococcoidia bacterium | reverse complement strand
TCATGCCGCAGCGGTTCGAGGGCCCAGCGAACCCGGAGATGCACTACCAGACCACGGCGCGAGAGATCCTCGAGGCGACTGGCGGCAAGATCGACGCGTTCGTCGCCGGTGTCGGCACGGGCGGGACGATCACGGGCGTGGGCAAGCTCCTGCGCGAGCAGATGGGAAAAGACGTGCTGATCGTCGCGGTTGAACCCTCGCGGTCGCCCGTTTTGAGCGGCGGGAGAGCCGGCATGCACGGCATCCAGGGCATCGGCGCGAGCTTCGTGCCGGGCGTGCTGGACCGGGGCATTTACGACGAGATCATGCGGATCGAGGACAAGGACGCGATGGCGTTCAGCCGCCGCCTCGCGCGGGAAGAGGGCGTGCTCGCAGGCATCTCGGCCGGGGCGAATGTGTTCGCCGCCCGGAAGGTGGCGGAACGGCTCGGGGCGGGGGAGACGGTGGTCACGATCATCTGTGACACCGGGGGGCGCTACCTCAGGGTCAACATGTAATTGAGGGCATTTCTCCCGCCGCCCGCGCCGGGGCGGGGTGGGTTTCAGTGTGCAACGATTGATCGCCGCCGAAGGAGGGCCACCATGTCAGTCAACGTCTATATCCCCACGCCGTTCCGGCATTTAGTGGGAAATCGCGCGAACGTGAAGGCCCGCGGCGAGACGATCTCGGACCTCCTGAAGGACCTCGATACGCAGTTTCCTGGCTTCAAGGCCCAGGTGGTGGACAGCACGGGCGAACGCGCCCGGCACATCAACATCTACGTGAACCAGGTTGAGATCGAGAACCTCGAAGGCGAATCGACGAAGCTGAAGGACGGCGACGAAGTGGCGGTCATCCCTGCATTGGCCGGCGGGGCGCCGACGGTGATGACTCCCGAGATGGTGGAGCGCTACAGCCGCCACCTGATCATGCCGCAGGTGGGCAGCGCCGGGCAGAGGAAGATCATCGAGGCGAAAGTCCTGATGATCGGCGCGGGTGGCCTCGGTTCGCCGGTTGCGCTCTACCTGGCGCTGGCGGGGGTCGGGACGATCGGCATCGTGGACTTCGACGTTGTCGACCGTTCGAACCTGCAGCGGCAGATCCTTCACCAGACGGGCGACATCGGGAAGCCAAAGGTCCAGTCCGCGAGCGAAAGCCTGCTGGCCCACAATCCAAACATCAATGTGATCACGCACGAGGCGCCGATCACGAGCGACAACGCCTTCGAAATCATCTCGCAGTACGACATCGTGGTGAACGGCGCGGACAACTTCGCGACGCGCTACCTGGTGAACGACGCTTGCTACCTGCTGAAGAAGCCGCTCGTCGACGGTTCCATCCTGATGTTCGACGGGCAGGCGACGACCTACCTACCCGGGAAGGGCTGCTACCGCTGCCTCTACCCGGCGCCGCCGCCGCCGGGCCTGGTCCCGAGCTGCGCGGAAGCGGGCGTGCTCGGCGCGATGTGCGCGACGATCGGCAGCATCCAGGCGACCGAAGTACTGAAGCTCGTCCTCGAAGTCGGCGAGCCGCTGGTGAACCGGCTGCTCCTGTACGACGCCCTCTCGCTGGAGTTCCGCATCGTGAAGGTCCGCAAGGACCCGGAATGCCCGCTCTGCGGCGACAACCCGACGATCAGCGAACTGATCGACTACGAGCAGTTCTGCGGGTCGCCGATCCCGCATCGCGACGACCCTACCGGCGGTTGAGCCGGACAACCCCTGCCGTTTCGCCACCATTCAAAGGAGTCTCTGCACCGATGACGAGTGCGACCGCCCCCACCATCAACGTCCGCGTGACCGCGGTGTTGCAAAAGATCACCGAAGGGAAGAAGACCGTCGAAGCGAGCGGTTCGACCGTCGCGGAGGTCTTCGAGGACATCGACACGAAGTACCCGGGCTTCAAGGCCCAGGTGTACGGCCCGGACGGGAAGCTCCACCGGTTCGTGAACATCTACCTGAACGACGAGGACATTCGCTACACCGGCGGTGTGGATACGGCGCTGAAGGCGGGCGACACGCTCGATGTCCTGCCTGCTCTCGCCGGCGGCTGCTAGGGACGGGGAGAACCGACGAGTGACGCTCTATCGCTCCGTGATCGAGATGATCGGCAACACGCCGATGGTCGAGTTGCGCTCGTTCGCACCACGCCCGGACGTCCACATCTACGCGAAACTCGAAGGGCAGAACCCCACGGGCTCGGTGAAAGACCGGATCGCCAAGTACATGATCGAGGCGGGCGAGCGCTCCGGAGAGGTGAAGCCGGGCGCCACGATCCTCGAACCAACTTCCGGGAACACGGGCATCGGCCTGGCCATGATCGGCAAGGTGAAGGGCTACAAGGTGGTCTGCGTGATGCCGGAGAGCGTCAGCGAGGAGCGGACGTTCCTGCTGAAGGCCTACGGCGCGGAGATCATCTACACCCCCGGCGACCTCGGCTCCAACGGCTCGATCGCGCGGGCGAAGGAGGTCGTGGCCGAGAACCCCGGCAAGTACTACTTCCCCTACCAGTACGGGAATGAGGCCAACCCGCGGGCGCACTACGAGACGACCGGCCCGGAGATCCTCCGCGACCTGCCCCAGACGACGGTGTTCGTGGCTGGACTCGGCACCGGCGGCACGCTCACGGGGACGGGGCGCTACCTGAAAGACCACAAGCCGGGCGTGCGGATCATCGCGGCGGCGCCGCACCCGGGCGACCTCGTCCAGGGCCTGCGCGCGCTGGAAGAGGGCTTCATCCCGCCGATCTTCGACGAGACGGTGCTCGACGGGAAAATTGTTGTCGACAGCAAGAGCAGCTTCGCAATGTCGAAAGACCTGACGCAGAAAGAGGGGCTGTTCGTCGGCATCAGCTGCGGCGCGGTGGTGCGTGCGGCGGTAAAGGCGGCGGAGCGGCTCGAGGGCGAACAGCACATCGTCTGCCTATTGGCCGATGGCGGCTGGAAGTACCTTTCGTCGAACCTCTGGACGACGGAATGGGAAGACCAGCCGGACGACGTCGAGAGCAAGATCTGGTGGTAGCGGGCGGGTCGCTGGGCTGCCTCCCTTGCGAAGGCGCCTGCCGGGTCTGTTTCGGACCGATCACCGGCCGACAAATCGTCTACTGCTCGGCGAAGTGCCGGCGGCTGTACTACCGAAACCATCAATGGATGTGGGCGCGGCGTGCGGCGAAGATCCGGGCGCGGCGCCGCTCCGGGGGCAAGCTCCTCCCGGGGTGGACGTGTGCTCGCTGCGGCGGAGTCACGTACGAACCGCACGTGAACCACATCGTCCCCCTCAACGGGAACCGTCCGAACCTGTCATGCGGGCATCACCAGTCGAACCTTGAAGTGCTCTGCCGCAAGCCCTGCCACCTCGCGGCGACCGCGGAGCAACGCGCCGCGGGATTGATCGGGGCGAAGGGCGGCTGAGGGCATTCCTATGCCCAGTCCTTCAACAGTTCCAAGTTGTTCGCCATGTCGCGAGGAACGGCCAGCCGTGCGAACGACAGGAGCAGCCGGATCCGCTCGCCCTTCGGCAACGTCTGGCTGACGATGACAATCCCGGCGTGCGGCTCCGGGCGTTCCAGGAAGCGCCAATGGAGATCCAAGAAGTCCCGGCGGTTGCACGTGACCAGGACAAGGCCATTCGCGGAGGCAAATCGAAGGTGGTCGATGTCTGGGCGTCCGCGCATGCCAACGTCATCTGAACGAACCACCCGGCTGCCGCTGCGGGAAGCCTGAGCAGACAACTCCGGCATACCGGTGTCGTCGTCCAGGTACAGGTCGATCGTCACTCGCTGACGGGCTTCTCACGGGTGCGAAGCTCGGCGACGGCCAGTTCGGTCTCCCGGTCGTAGGTGTCGACGAACGAGTCAATCGAGTCCTTGTTGGCCATGTAGAAAGCCAATGCGGCCAGCACCTGGGGCAACGTGAGAGCCATTTCCCGGCAGATCTCGTCAGGACTCATGGCGTCGATCCGGTGCAGCACCGAGACCCGGTCGACGGTCACGCCGGTGCCGACGATGAACGGACGGCCGCCGCGGTACCCTTCACGCTGGTCGATGAAGCTGCCGATGTCCACGTACTCGGGTGCGACGGCCATTGGACGATCCTAGCACACACTCCCGGCGCCTCAGTCGATGCGGAGGGCGGAACGGTGGAAGCGGCCGACGACGTCGGGGTCCGGGATGACCGAGGTGCGGGCCTGGTCCTTGCCGGCGTAATCGAAGGCGGAGAGGACGAAGCGGATGCTCTCGAGCCGCGCCGCGCGCTTGTCGTTCGCCTTCACGATGATCCATGGGCTGAAGCTGGTGTGGGTGAGGCTGAACATCCGCTCCTTGTAGCGGGTGTAGTCGTCCCAGAGTTCCTGGCTGCGCTCGTCGATGGGGCTGAGCTTCCACTGCTTGAGCGGGTTGTTGCGGCGAGATTCGAAGCGGGCTGCCTGGACTTCCTTGGAGATGGAGAACCAGAACTTCACGAGGTCGACGCCGTCTTCCACGAGCATGTGCTCGAACTCCGGCGTCTGGCGCATGAACCGCTCGTACTGGTCGGGGCCGCAGAAACCGTTGACGGGTTCGACGACGGCGCGGTTGTACCAGGAACGGTCGAAGAGGACGATCTCGCCCTTGTTCGGCAGCTGGCGCATATAGCGCTGGAAGTACCACTGACCGGTCTCGTCGTCGCTCGGGTTGGGGAGGGCGACGACGCGCATGGCGCGCGGGTTCATGTGCTCGATGAAGCGGCGGATGGTGCCCCCCTTGCCGGCCGCGTCGCGCCCTTCGAAGAGGATGGCCAGGCGGCGTCCTTCGGCCTGGACCCAGCGCTGGAGCTTCACCAGCTCGATCTGGAGACTCTCGAGCTCGGATTCGTACTGCATCGCGCGCTTCACGCGGGAAACGCTCACGTTCTTGGTCCGCAGGAGCTGGATGAACTCGCGAGAGCTGTGGAGGTCGCTCAACTCCTCCTGGAGGACGACCTGATCCGGCATCGGCACCCAGTGCGTGGTGTTGATGGCATCGGCGATCGCCTGAAGTTTCTCGTCGGATACGTCGGAGTCTTCGGGGAGGACGGCGCGGAGGAGGTCCATCAACTCCCGTTTGAGGGAGTTCGCTTCCTGCGGTCGAACTCCATTGCCGTTGATGCTGGCGGGTTGGACGGATGTGTGCGTCATACAGCTGCTCGCCGGCCCGAGTCAGAGAGGTGGCCGGACTCCATGATAGTCGGCGGGTCTGGCGGGACAACCATGCCCCGAGGGCCGGGAGGTTCGGCCCGAACGGCCCAGTTTGGGGGCAGGCGGCGAGGAGATTACTCGCGGCGGGGCGAAATGGCCGAGGTCCCTGGCACCGGCCTTGGGGCTGCAGCGCGCGTTTCGGCGGCTGGCTGGGGTTTCCCCAGCCGCAGGCGGAAGGCGAGGACCAAGAACACCCCGGCCGCGAACTCGGCGGCTTCTT
>CALMIW010000450.1 GCA_937864275.1 uncultured Dehalococcoidia bacterium | reverse complement strand
CTCCGCCGGCGCATCCACACGACGAACACGGGCATCACCCAGGCCGGCTCGCGGGTCGACTACACCCGCGTCCTCCGCGCGGCGCTCGAAAGGCGGCGCCAGCAGCCATGAAGCTTCGGCCGCCAACCCGCGTCCACGAGGCGGCCCTTCGCGCTGCGCTCCTCCCCGCGCCTGCCTCGCTCGACGCCTGGGGCACCCTCCGCGAACTCACCAACAACCCCGACCGCCTGGACGCGGCGACCTTTCGCATGCTCCCCATGGTCTACCGCAACCTGAGCACACAGGGTCTCGAAGAAGCCGAATTGGGCCCGTTGAAAGGCATCTACCGCCAGGCCTGGTATCGAAACCGCCTCTCTGTGAGTGCCGCGATGCGCGCTGTCACCGCGCTTCGCGCCGCCGAGGTCGAACCCGTCGCCCTCAAAGGCCTCGGCCTCATCGCGACCGCCTACCCCGAACCCGCGCTACGGCCCATGCACGACGTCGACCTGCTCATCCAGCCGCCGGACTTCCCCCGCGCCGCCGATGCCCTCATGGCGACGGACTGGAAGCCACTCCGCGGCGCACGCGCGGACTACTTCCGCCGCATCCGCGTCTTCCACGCCCTCCCGCTTCTCGGCCCCGGCGATCTCGAGGTCGACCTCCACCGCTACATGCTCGAAGAGGACTGCTATCCCGCTGCCGACGCGAATCTCTTCAAGCGTCTCGTGACCGGCCGGGTCGGCGACGATCTGGTCACCACCCTCGGGCCGGAAGACCACGTCATCAACGCCTGTGTCCACGGGACCCGCTGGGACCCTGTCCCGGCCCTGCG
Organism: uncultured Dehalococcoidia bacterium; assembly: GCA_937864275.1. Classification (GTDB taxonomy): domain Bacteria; phylum Chloroflexota; class Dehalococcoidia; order Tepidiformales; family Tepidiformaceae; genus Amarobacter. Next base: position 4,600 of record CALMIW010000450.1, on the reverse strand, counting down.
CTGGGTCCTCGATGCGGTCACGGTCGTGCGCGTCGCCGGTACCGCGTTCGATTGGGAGTACCTGGCCGAGGAATCCATCCGCCGCCGCGTGACCCTGTCGATGTCCGCCGCCCTGGAGTTCGCCGCCGGGTTCGAGTCATCGATCCCCCGCGAGACCATCGAACGCCTCGCCCGGCATCCTGCGGGCAGGCTCGAACGCCTCGACTTCCGCGGCCAGCAGGGCGGCGATGGGGCCGCCAGCCAGGTGCTTCGCTACCTCACGCGGTACGGACGCCTCGCCTCTAGGCGCGGTGCCTTTCGCAAGGCGAAAGACTTCCCAACCTATCTCGAATGCATGTGGGAGCTCGATTCCCCCCGTCAGGTCCCCCTCGATGGCGCCCGCCGGCTTGTCGCTCGCGCACGTCACAGGCAACCCGTGCGCGGCCCTCAGTCCGCGGGCTGACTGGTTCAAGCCATCCGTTCGAGGAGTCGCTTCGTAGGTGGCCGACTCGACCTTCGGGACGCGCGGATTCGGCTGCGCCACTGCCGGGCTCCTGCCTGGTACCGGGGGAGGGATTCGAACCCACACGCCTTGCGGCCGCCGGGTTTAAGCCAGCTGCGTCTGCCATTCCGCCACCCCGGCCCGATTCGTGAAGCCTACCCGAGCCGCTCCGCTCCCGCGAACCGCTCAGCGTCCGCGGCAGTCCTTGCAAAGCCCGTAGAGCTCGAGGCTGTGCCCCTGTAAGGCGAAGCCGTGGAGCATCGCCTGCTCCTGGATCCGGGCGTCGATTTCCAGATCGCTGAACGCGGTCAGCGAACCGCACGTCCGGCAGACCAGGTGGTGGTGATGCCCGCCCTCCGAAAGTTGGTACCGTGCCGTGCCGTCTTCCAGCGGCACCCGGCACACGAGTTCGAGTTCCTGCAACAGCTTGATCGTCCGGAATACCGTCGCCCGCCCGACCGTCGGCACCTCGGCAAGCAAGTCCTCGATCGTGAACGGTCCTCGCGCCTCCTGGATGGCCGTCAGTACCGCCCGCCGTGGCGCGGTCGAGCGGAATCCGATTGTCTCCAATCGCTGGGTTGCCGCTTCAGCGAAGCTCACGCCATTCATGGTAGCAAAGCGGTGAACGCCTGCTACCGAGTAGCGCGAAGGCCCCGATGATCACGGTGTCCGGAGGGATCATGGCCAAAGTTGCCGTCTTGCATCCGCCTCGTCAGCTCGTCCTCTTCCGCGTGGGCGAGACGCACTACGGCCTCGACATCGAAGCCGTCGGCGAGATCCTGCCTGTGCTCCCTGTCACCGCATTGCCGGGAGCGCCGGCGGGCGTCCTCGGCATCGCCGATGTCCGGGAGCGCGTCGCTCCCGTGTTCGATCTGCACTGGAAATTCGGCGTGCCCACCCCTGGATCGAATCCAGAGGCCCGCCTCATCCTGGTCCGGGCAGGCGAAGGCCCCGTTGCCCTGCTCGTCGGTGCCGTCGAAGAAGTGGTCACCGTCGCCCGCGAAGATTTCCAGTCGGTCGCGACGCCCGGCAGTGTCAGCGGACTCGGCTACCTCAACGGCATCGTCCGCCGCGGGGACCGCCTCGTCCTCTGGATTGATCACGCGCGTCTCGTGCCCGAACGGATGCTCCCGGCCGCCTGACTCTCAAGCCGACCAGCGGCCGTCCGCGTACGCTGCCTGTCCGGCCTCGGCCAGCACGTCGAGTTGGCCCTGGATGGTCGCCACGATCTGCCAGAACCTCCGCCTCAGAGCGCGCGGATACATCCGTTCCGCCAGCCCGTAGAGCGTGATGCTGCCGTCCAGCCGCAGCTCTTCCAGCAACCGCAGGGAACGCTGCGCCGCCTGTTCGAGGTTGGCCGCGATCACCTCGTGGACGTTCTCGAACGGTTCGCCGTGGCCCGGATAGCAATACGTCCGCCCCGGCCATGCCGCGTCGATCGTCCGCAACGAATCGAGGAAGCGCGGCAGGCTGGGGTACCGCCTTCCCTTGTGGAACTGGATCGCCGGGGTTGGCGTGATCTCCGGCAGCAACTGGTCGCCAGAGAACAGCCAGCCCTCCGCCTCGTGGATGACCACGAGGTTCCCTGGTGTGTGGCCCGGGCTCATCAGGGCAGTCAGCCCGCAGGGCAGCGGTGTCGATTCGCGGATCAACCGCTTCGGGTCGAACGGCTCGTACCGCAGCGCCGTCGGCCAGCGCCCGTCGCGGCCATCGAGATACCCCTTGTTCGTCCGCATCTCCTGCGTCCAGCGCCGCCGCGCCTCCATCCCCGCGACCGCCTCCGCCGCGACCTCGGACGGCGCGCCGATGTGCTCGATGTACGTCTCCAGCAGGTCGATGTCGCGGTCGCTCTGCCCAAGCGCCTGAGGCAGGTCGTCCTCCCCGAGTAGCACCGGCACCCCCCGCTCCTGCCACCACTTCCCCAGTCCGGCATGGTCCAGATGCCCGTGGGTTGCCACAACGACCTCCGGGTTTCGCCCCCGGAGAGCGTCGGCGATCGCCGCTCTCGCCCCCCGGTAGTCGGGCCCCGTGTCGATCACGACCAGTTCGTCTCCCTCCGTGACGAAGTAGACGTTGTTGTAAGCCAGCTCGACCCGTTCGACGGAGACCATCTGCGCGAGTGTACGGAGGACGCGCCGTTCACCGAAGTTCGCCCTCGCGCCGCGGCTCCGGGTACCATCCGCCGGTGACAACTGTCGACCGCCTCTCCCTCGAAGACGTCGCCCTCATCAAATCCACCGCCGAACGCCTCCAGGCGAACGTCGAAGCCGTGATCGTCGGCAAGCCCGATGTCGTAAGGCTCGCGCTCGTCGCGCTCCTCTGCGAAGGCCACATCCTCCTCGAAGATGTCCCCGGGCTGGGAAAGACCACCCTCGCCAAGTCCATAGCGAAGTCGCTTGGCTGCACCTTCAAGCGCATCCAGTTCACGCCGGACCTGATGCCCTCCGACATCACCGGCATCAACTATTACAACCAGAAGCTCGGCGAATTCGTCTTCCGCGAAGGTCCCCTCATCGCCCAGGTCGTCCTGGCCGACGAGATCAACCGCGCCACCCCGCGCACCCAGGCCGCGCTCCTCGAGGCGATGGAAGAGCATCAACTCACCGTCGAGGGCGTCACCACCATCCTCCCGAGCCCCTTCCTCGTGGTCGCCACCCAGAACCCGGTCGAACTGGAAGGCACCTTCCCCTTGCCCGAGGCCCAGCTCGACCGCTTCCTCGTCCGGCTCAAGCTCGGCTACCCCGGGGAGGACGACGAAGACGAGATCCTGCGCCGCTTCGAGGGCGAGAACCCCATCGAAGCACTTCAGCCCGTGATCACCGGCGAGGAGCTGATCCGCTTGGCCCACGCCCTCCGCCACCTCCATGTGGAGCCGGCCGTCCGGCGCTACGCCGTCCGCATCGTCCAGGCCACTCGGGAAGACCCCGCCTTCGAGCTCGGCGCCAGCCCTCGCGGCAGCCTCGCCCTCTTCCGCACCGCCCGCGCGCTCGCCGCTGTTTCCGGCCGCGATTACGTCCTCCCCGACGATGTGAAGGCGATGGCTCCCTTCGTCCTGCCCCACCGCCTCATCCTCTCGACGCAGGCCCGTCTCCGCGGCCGCAACGCCGACGAAGTGCTCGCCGAAGTCCTTCAGCGCGTGCCCGTCCCGATCGAGGGATAACCGATGCCCTTCCGCGATGCCTGGCTGGTGGTCGGCGTCCTTCTCGTCTTCGTCGGCTTCGGCGCATCCGAACCGTCGATCGGCCTCATCGGCACGGTCATCGTCGTCCTCGGCGCCGTCGCCCGCTACTGGAGCAAGCACCTCTTCGATAGGGTCACCCTCTCCCGCCATGCGAGCGAAACCCGTGCCTTCATCGGCGAAGAGATCGGCCTCGATATCGAACTGACCAACAAGAAGCCGCTCCCGCTCCCCTGGTACGAGTGGCGGGTCTCCCCGCGCCCAGCGCCCCCCGCCCCAGGCCGAGCGCCCCGCCCCCCGGCCCGTCCCCCCCCCCCGGGGCCCCCCCCCCCCCGCCCCCCCCCCTCCCGTGGTACGGGTGGCGGTTCGCCCTCGGCGAGGCGCTCCCGGCCGCAGGCGAGGCGCTCGGCTCCGCGGCCGTTCCCGGCCCCAAGTGGCTCCACCGCCGCGGCTCCCTCGGCTGGTACCAGCAACACCGCTGGCATTTCACGCTCCTGCCGAACGAGCGCGGCTACCACGCCTTCGGGCCTGGCACCGTGAAGTCGGCCGACCTCCTCGGCGCGTTCCCTCGCACCATCGATGACGGCCTCCGCCAGAACATCGGCGTCTTCCCGAAAGTCCTCCCCCTCGCCGACCTCGGCCTTCCTTCGGACCGTCCCTTCGGCGAGCGCAAGGGCGGCAACCGCGTGTTCGAAGACCCCCTGCGCATCGCTGGCCTGCGCGAATTCCGCCCCGGAGACCCCCTTCGCCGCATCGACTGGAAGGCCACCGCCCGCTCCGGAGACCTCCGGTCCCGCGTCTACGAACCCTCGGCGACCCAGCAGATCTACCTCCTCGTGAACATCGACACGATGGAGCACTCCTGGGAGGGCTACCTCAAGGAGGAGCTCGAGCGCATCGTCTCCGTCACCGCCTCCGTCGCCGCCTGGGCCGCGGGGGCG
>CALMIW010000449.1 GCA_937864275.1 uncultured Dehalococcoidia bacterium | reverse complement strand
AAGTCATTGATGACATCACGGAGGACATCGCCATCCCCGGCCGCCCGTACACCTTCGGCAAGCTCCTCCAGGCGCAGGCCCTCGGCGATCTCGCCGCTCTCCACGGCCGCGACCGGCGCGTTTGCCGCGTCCGCATCGAAGACCTAGAGGCAGCCGCCCCCTGATCGTTGTCCGCCGTTAACACAACCACACTCGCAGCTAGCCCGTCGGGATTCGATACTCGGTGCGTGCCTCATCGCTCAGCCGGAATCCTCCTCCACCCGACCTCCCTTCCCGGCCCCGGAGGGATCGGCCGCGAGGCCCGCGAGTTCATCGACTTCCTCGCGGCCGCCGGGTGCTCTCTCTGGCAGATGCTTCCCCCCGGCCCGGTCGGCCCCGGCGATTCGCCCTACGCCGCCCGCTCTGCGTTCGCCTGCGAATCGATGCTCATCTCCCTTCCCGCACTCGTCGAAGATGGATTGCTCGACTCCCGGTCCGACCTCGCGCCGCTCCACACCGATCCCCACCGTCTCGACTTCCGCGAACACCGCGAACACCGCGAACCCTTGCTGCGGGCGGCCTGCGCGGAGTTCCTCTCCGCCGGCGGGGCGAGCCAACTTGAACAGTTCGGAGCTGCGAATGCATGGCTCGGGCCGTACGTCCGCTTCGCCGCCCTCCGCGAGATGAGCAACCAGCCCTGGTGGCTCTGGCCCGAGCGCTACCACGACCCGCTGGCGTTCCCCGAGTCGGAGCGCACAACCCTAGCCGACGAAGTCACCTACCAGCGCTTCCTCCAGTGGGCGGTCGACCGCCAGTGGTCCTCCCTCCGCGAGTACGCCCGGGCCCGAGGGGTCGCCGTCTACGGCGACGTCCCCATCTTCGTCGACCTCGACAGTGCCGACGCCTGGGCGAACCAGACCCTCTTCAAGCTCGACGCCGCCGGCCGCCCCCAGGTGGTGGCCGGCGTCCCGCCCGACGCCTTCTCCGAAACGGGCCAGCGCTGGGGCAACCCCCACTACGACTGGGCCGCCATGCGCGCCGACGGTTTCGCCTGGTGGATCGCCCGCATGCGCCGCACCTTCTCGCTCTTCGATGCCGTCCGGATCGACCACTTCCGCGGCTTCGAATCCGCCTGGGCGATCCCTGCCGACCAGCCAACCGCCGTCAGCGGACACTGGGAACCGGGTCCCGGCCGCGAACTCTTCGACGCCCTCGCTGCCGCCATCGGCCCCCTGCCGATCATCGTCGAGGATCTCGGCCTCATCACTCCCGAGGTGCGCGCCCTCCGGGATTCGCTCGGTTACCCCGGTATGGCCGTCCTCCAGTTCGCCTTCGGCGACGACGACAGCAACCCCTATCTCCCTCACAATCACGTCCAGGATCAGGTCGTCTTCACCGGCACGCACGACAACGACACGACACTCGGGTGGTACCGCAACGCCCCCGAAGACGAACGCCACAGCGTCCGCCAGTACCTCTCCGTCGATGGGGAGAACATCGTCGATGACCTCGTCCGCTGTGCCTACCACTCCGTCGCGAACACAGCGATCATCCCGATGCAAGATGTGTTGAAGCTCGGCAGCGAAGCCCGCATGAACGTCCCTGGCCGCGCCGACGGCAACTGGAGCTGGCGATTCACCTGGGACCAGCTCCCGGAAGGACGGACCGACTGGCTAGCAGCGCTCGCGCACGAGAGTTCGCGCCATCCCGGCCACGGGGGGAACCAATGACCGGCCTACGGCTTTCCGTCCTCGATCAATCACCCGTCCGAAAGGGCGGGACAGCCGCGCAGGCCATCGCCGAAACGCTGGAACTCGCCCGCCTCTGCGATGAGCTGGGCTACCACCGCTACTGGCTCTCGGAACACCACGGCACAAGCCTCGCCTCCGCGACCCCGGAGATCCTGATCGGCCAGGTCGCGGCCCAGACGAAACGCATCCGCGTAGGCTCCGGCGGCGTCATGCTCACCCACTACGCCCCGCTCAAAGTCGCCGAACAGTTCCGAATGCTCGAGACGCTCTTCCCTGGACGGATCGACCTCGGCATCGGCCGTGCCCCGGGAAGCGACACCCGCACCGCCCGCGCCCTGGCCGACGGCCACGCCATGGCTGATGTCGACCGGTATCCGGAGATGCTGATGGACGTCTACGGGTTCATGTCGGGCAACCTCCCGCCCACCCACCCGTACTTCGGGCTCAAGGCGCAGCCGGCGGGCGAAACCCTCCCCGAGATGTGGCTCCTCGGTTCGAGCCGTGCCAGTGCGCGCTTCGCCGCCGAACTCGGCTGGGCATTCTGTTTCGCCTACTTCATCAGCCAGGAAGGCCCCGAGACCGTCCTCAAGGAGTACGAAGCCGCCTTCCAGCCCTCACCGTTCCTGGCTGCGCCCCGCACCGCCATGGGTGTCGCCGTCACCTGCGCCGAAACCGACGAGAAGGCCGAATACCTCAGTTGGAGCCGCTGGGGCTCCCGCGTCGTCACGCGCGCCCGCGGCCAGCAAGGCGGCGGGGTCATTACCCCCGAAGAAGCGATGGCGCTGGATTACACCGAGCCGGAGCTCGACTACCTCGCCTACCTGCGCCAGACCTACATCCACGGGAGTCCCGGAACGGTCCGCGCGCGGCTCGAGGACCTCGCCTCCGAATACGGCGCCGAGGAGTTGGTCCTGGTCACCATCACCTACGACTTCGAAGCTCGCAAGGAATCCTATCGGCTCCTGGCCGGGGAGTTCGGCCTCCAGGGCGGTTGATCCCACCCCGCGCCCGATCATGCGCCCGCCGGCCCTACCTGGCCGCGACAGGCCGCCTCGTCATCGGTTAGTTCGGACGCGGCAGCTGCGGCGTCACACTTCCTTGCGGGAAGTTCGGGTTTCCCGTAGGCGTCGGCGTCACCGTGCCGGATGGCGTCGGCGTCACGCTCCCGAACGGGTTGTTCGGCACGTTCGACCGTTTGATGTTTATCACCACGGTGTACTTCAGCCCCTTCCCGTCGTCGGTGCTCAATCGCACCGTGTAGACGGTGTTGTCCTTCAGGTCTCGTGGCTCGATCACCCCCAGCGGGCCCTCGGTCGTTACATTCGTCGTCCCGCTGCCGATGGTCTTCCACTCCGTCGGACTGGCCGACTCGCCGATCTCCAGCTTCCAGTTCTTCAGGCTCGGCACG
>CALMIW010000448.1 GCA_937864275.1 uncultured Dehalococcoidia bacterium | reverse complement strand
CTCGCGGCGTCGTTTCGGCAGCCGGGGGTACTCGGGTTCATCCTCGCGGGGCTGGCCATCGGCCCGGACACGCCGGGGGTTGAGGCCGACATCCCGGCCGTCGAAGAACTCGCCGACCTTGGCGTCATCCTTCTGCTGTTCGCCATCGGGGCCCAGCTCTCGTTCGGCGAGATGCTCAAGGTTGGGCCGGTAGCGCTGGTCGGCGGCGGCATTCAGGTCATCCTCATGATCGCGGTCGGCTGGGCTGTCGGCGTGGCGCTCGGCTGGGGCGACCTCGAGTCGCTGTTCTTCGGCGCGGTGCTTTCGAACGCCTCCAGCACGGTGCTTTCGAAAGGCCTGGGCGAACGCGGTGAAGAGGACTCGGTCCACGGCAGGCTGGCTCTGGCCTGGTCCACCGTCCAGGACTTCAGCACCGTCGTCCTGGTCGTTGTATTGACCACGCTCGCCGAAGGAGACAGGAGCCGGCTGGCGCTCGATGTGGCGAGTTCGGTGGGCCTCGCCGCGCTCTACCTGGTCATCGTCATCCCCGCGGGCATTTTGCTGCTCCCGCGATTCTTCAACTGGCTGGCATCGCTGGGCAGCTCCGAAGTGTTCATGCTGGGTACCGCGGGCGTCGCCCTCGGCATCGCGTATCTCGCCTCGGTGTTCGGCATCTCGGTCGCGCTCGGCGCATTCGTCGGTGGGATCCTGGTCGCGCGGTCCGACCTCTCGCACGAAGTGCTGGGACAGATCATCCCTTTGCGAGACCTGTTCTCTGGGCTGTTCTTCGTGTCGGTCGGCATGCTGATCGACCCTGACCTGGTCTGGGGGAACCTTCACCTCGTGTTGGTCGGCGTCGTGCTGATCGTGCTCGTGAAGGGCAGCATGGCGAGTGCGCTGATCTACCTGTTCCGGTACCGCGCCAAGACGGCGGTGCTCTCGGGCGTCATTCTCGGGCAGTCGGCCGAATTCTCATTCCTGCTTGCGCGCGTGGGCGCGGAAGTGGATGCGGTTTCGCCGGATGTATTCGGCCTGATGTTGACTTCCGCGGCGGTCAGCATCGTACTGGCGCCCTATCTGCTCAGAGTCGCCCAGCCGCTCGCCACGGCTGCCGACAACCGGTTCTCGGCGGCCCGGGGAGACGAACCCATCGAAACCCCGCCCGGCCCGTCGATGGAGAACCACGCCGTGATCTGCGGCTACGGGGGCGTCGGCAAGGTGATCCACTCCGCCCTGCAACGCGGAGACGTGACGTGCGTCGTGATCGACCAGGACGCGAGCACTATCCGCGCATTGCGCGAGCAAGGCGTGACGGCGTTACAGGGGAATGCCGCCAACCCCATCCTGCTGGAGAGAGCTGGCATCGCCCGGGCCTGGTCGCTGATCGTCGCCACCCCGGACCCGCTGGCGGTTCGGCAGATCGTCGCGATCGGCCGGCGGCTCAAGCCGACGATAGACATCGTGGTCCGGACACACAGCGCCGCCGAGCGTGGGTTCATCGAAAGTCGGGGAGCGAACGAGGCCGTCCTCGGCGAGATGGAACTCGGGTTCGAGATGAGCCGCCATGTCCTCCGGCGGTTCGGGGTCGCGGGCCCGATTGCGGAGCGCGTTCTGCAGGACCTTCGCGTCCTGCAGGGCGGACGACCTGCGGAGGACCAGAACTTGCTCATCTGAAGCGGGTGAGTACGGTAGGTGCCGCGGGTCCTCGCGGCGAGCCAAGGAGTAAGAAGCGATGCGCATAGGCGTCCTTACTGGTGGAGGCGACGTCCCGGGCCTGAACCAGTGCATCAAAGCCATCACGTTCGGGGCACACAGCCTCGGCTGGGAAGTCGTTGGGATCCGGCGGGGTTGGGCCGGCCTCCTGAACTACAACCAGGCAGCGAGCGAAGAAGCCAATCGCCAGTGGATAGAGTCGCTTTCCCCGGCGACCACGCGGATCATCGACCGGTCCGGCGGGACGTACCTGCACACCTCGCGCCTCAATCCACAGAGCGTGCCCGCGTCGGCGCTGCCGGAGTTCCTGAGAACTCGCTTCCCCGTCGAGCCGGGTGGGTCCGAAATCGATTGCACGGCCCAGGTTCTGGAGAACATCGCCAGCCTCCGGCTGGACGCGATCGTGCCCATCGGAGGAGACGACACGCTCGCCTATGCCGTCCGCCTCCACCGCGAGGGCGTGAAGGTCGTCTCGATCCCGAAGACGATGGATAACGATGTCCACGGCACCGACTACTGCCTCGGGTTCAGCACCGCGGTGGGCCGCAGCATCGACTTCATCCATTCCCTGCGAACGCCCGCCGGAAGCCACGAGCGCATCGCCGTTGTGGAGTTGTTCGGCCGCAACAGCGGCGAGACCTCGTTGATTGCTGCCTACCTCGCGGACGTGGACCGGGCGCTCATCAGTGAAGTGCCGTTCGATGTCGAACGGCTGGCTGGCATGCTCGTGGAGGACCGCCGGAAGAACCCCAGCAACTACGCGGTCGTTACTGTCTCGGAGGGAGCCTCCATGCTGCGGCCCGGCTCGGAACCGGCGAAGGCGCCGGTCGGTGGCATCGGGGCCTTGATCAGTGCCGAACTGAGGCGGCTCACAGGCGTGGATATCATCAGCCAGCAGATCGCCTATCTCATGCGCGCGGGCACACCGGATGCACTGGACCGCATGGTCGCAGTCTCGTTTGGGCGTCTCAGTGTGGGCCTCATCCAACAGGGCTACTTCGGGCGAATGGTGGCGCTCCGGAGCGGCGTCTACACGACCGTCCCGGTGGAAACCTCCGTGCTCGGCACGAAGCAGGTCGACGTCCACGAACTCTACGACTCCGAGCAGTATCGCCCGCGGGTCTCTCACCTTCTTGGAAAGCCGATGTTCCTCTATTAGACCCGAGGGTCGTCGGCCACGCGCCGTACTCCCTACCCCACGCTTGATCCGCCGTCGACCGGCAGCGAAACCCCCGTGATGAACTTCGCCTCATCCGAGTGCAGGAACAGCGCGGCGTAGGCAATGTCCCACCCGGTGCCCATCTTCCGGCCGAGCGGCACCTGCCGGTTGCGGTCGGCGATGACCTGTTCTCGCGGCGTCCCCGCCGCCACCCTCGGCTCGATAGCCATCGGCGTGTTCATCCGCCCCGGGAGGATCGCGTTCGCCCGGATGCCGTAGCGCGCA
>CALMIW010000447.1 GCA_937864275.1 uncultured Dehalococcoidia bacterium | reverse complement strand
CGCGGCGAACCGGGCCACCGTCGGCGCCCGCGACGTTGAGGCATGGCTCGATGCGAACGCCGGCGCGTTCCGGGAACGCATTGCGGTGCTGGAAATCGATGAGGTCCCGGCCTCCCTGTCCTCCACGCAGGTCCGCGAAGCGCTGCAGGGGAACCGCCAGGCGTTCGACGTTGCCCCGGGAGTGCGCCGCTACATCGAGGAGCACGGGCTCTACCGGTAGACAGTGCTCGGCATCACGCGATGCGCGAGATGTCCGGCCCGCCGCTCGTCGCCACAACCTTCGCGCCCTCGAGTGCCGCGACCTCCTCCGCGCCCAGCCCGAGCCATTCGCGAAGCACATCCACTGTGTCCCAGCCCATGCTCGGCGGCGGCCCCTGGATGCCGGTCTCGCTCCGGGAGAGCCGCACCGGAGTGTCGGCGATCGGGATCGTCCCCGCCACGGGGTGGGTCACTTCCTTGATGCTTCCGCGGAACCTGACCTGCTCGTCGTTTACCACGTCGGGCACGGTGTTCACTGGCCCGCAGGGGATGCCCGCCTCCAGCAGGTCGGCGTACCACTCCGCCGTCGTCCGCTTGCCGAAGGCGTCGTTCAGGATTGGTTCGAGCGCGGCGTGGTTCCGTGTCCGCTTGGGGCCGGTCTCGAACCGCTCGTCGTCGATTAGTTCCGGTACGCCGAGCATGGCGCAAAGCAGGTTCCATTGGTTCTCTTCGCCGAATGCCAGCGCGACCACGATGTGGCCGTCGGCGGTGGGGAACGCCTGGAAAGGCGTGGCGCTGGGGTGGCGCGTGCCCAGCGGCCCTGGCGCTTCGCCAGTCACGAAGTAGCGCATGATCGAGTTCTCCATCACGGCTACCTGGCAGTCGAGCATCGAGATGTCGATGGCCTGGCCCTTCCCGCCGCGTTCGCTTTCGTGAAGCGCCGTCAGCCCCCCGATCGTCGCGAACAGCCCCGCCGTCAGGTCGCCGTAGGATGCGCCCGGCCGTACCGGGCCACCCCCGGCTTCACCCGTGATCGACATCATCCCGCCCATCGCCTGCACCACGATGTCGAGCGCCGGGCGGTCGCTGTACGGCCCGGTCTGCCCGAAGCCGGAGACGCTCGCGAGGATCACCCGCGGGTTGCGCGCCGCGAGTGTCTCGTAGTCCAGCCCCAGCCGCGCCATTGTCCCCGGGGTGAAGTTCTCGATGACCACGTCCGCCTTCTCGACCAGCTTGAGGAAGAGGTCTTTGCCGTCCGCTGAACGCAGGTCGATCGAGATGCTCTTCTTCCCGCGGTTGATGCTGAAGAAGTACCCGATCCAGCCGTTCTGGTATGGCCCCGTCGTGCGCGAGATGTCACCGTTGGGCGGGCGCTCCACCTTCACCACTTCGGCGCCGAGATCGGCGAGGATCATCGATGCGAACGGCCCCGCCAGCACCCAGGTCAGGTCGAGGACGCGGATGTCCTCCAGTGGTCGCGCCATACGGCCTCCGTCGAGCAGATTGCGTCCAACTCTACGGACTCCGGCCGCAACGCGACGGCCAACGCCACGACTATGCCAACGAGTGGCGAACCGGTATTCGTGAGCTACTGTCTAACGATCGCTACGGCACCACCATGAGCCCGCCGATTACTCGATCAACGAACCCCTCCGGGAGCTCAGCTATGGACGACCCCGCGACCGACATGACCTGGTACAACGGCTACGAAACCGCAATCGACGAGGCCATCCGGCTGGTCGATGCCATGCGCGGTCCGGCGGCATCCAACCTGGCCTCGCCCATCCTCCTCCGCATCCGCGCCGAGCTCATCGCCCTCCGGGAAATCCAGCTCCCAGGCGAAGCTCGCCGCCTGAACGGCCTCAGGCGGGCTCGAACTGGAGCAGCGTGACCTCCGGAGTCACGTCCTGGAAGCACGCCTTCACCTTCATCCCGATTCTCACAGCCTCTGGCGGGCAGTTCACGATGTTCGCCGTCAGCCGCGCACCCTCGTCGATCTCGACGATTGCGATGGCGTAGTCGCCGTCATCGCTCCACTGCGGGGCCGTCGGCCGCCGGGCGATGGTGAACGAGTACACCGTCCCCTTGCCCGAGCATTCCACCCACTCGAGTTCGTCCTTTGGGCCATAGGGCGAGACATTCCGCGGGTAGTAGATGGCTTTCTTCGCCTTCTTCGATCGCTGCAACCGCAGCTTGTGCTCCCGCAGCGCGTCCCAGAAGGGCTGCGTCGCGGGTGTCGGGTCCGGCAACGGCTTGTTGTAGCGGGTGGTTTCCTCGTTCACCGGTCCCTCCCCAGGATCAGCGAGACCTGCTCGCTCATGATGCCGCCGTTGCCGTTCACAAAGGCGAACTCCGGCTTCTTCACCTGACGGCCCTTCGCTCGTCCCATCAACTGCCGCGCGGCTTCGGTCACGTGTGACATCCCGCCGGCGAGGCCGGCCTGCCCGAACGAGAGCTGCCCGCCATGCGGGTTCAGCGGGAAGTCTCCATCGAACTGGAGGTTGTGCTCGTCGATGAACTTGCCGCCGCGGCCCTTCTTCGCGAATCCTGCGTCTTCGAGCGAGACCAGCACCGTGATCGTGTAGCAGTCGTAGATGCTGGCGATGTCGATGTCCTTCCGCTGCACTCCCGCCATCTTGAACGCCGCATCCGCAGCGCTTTTGATCGGGCTATGCGTGAGGCTCGGCGCATAGGTGATGCTTCGATGCGTCGTGTGTTCGCCCGCCCCCAGGATGTAAACCGGGTCGTGCTTCAGGCGGCGCGCCGTTCGGCTGCTGGTGACCACCAGTGCCGCCGCTCCTGCCACCGGCATCACGATCTCCAGCATGTGCAGCGGGTCCACAACGACGGGCGAGTTCAGCACGTCGTCCACCGTGATCGGCTGGCCGAAGAAGATCGCGTCCGGGTTGTGGCACGCGTTGTAGCGCTGGGCCACCGCAATCTTCGCCAGTTGTTCCGCCTTCACGCCGAACTCGTGCATGTAGCGCTGCGCGATCATCGCGTAGCCATAGTTCGCTCCGATCGCCCCGTACGGCACCTCGAACTCCGAGTACGGCGTCCGGTCGGTGCGGCGGCCGGCCCACCCCGTGTTGGCCGTCTTCCGTTCGCCGCTGTTGCTGCGCTTCTCCCGCCGCGCTGCCGTCACACAGAGCACCCGGTCGCAGAGCCCGGCGCTGATGGCCACCGCTGCCCGAAGCACCATTGCGGCCCCGGTTGCCCCGCCGTGGTCTACCACTTCCGCGAACTTCGCGTCGATGCCCAGGTACTCGACCATCGTCGCCGGTGCGAACATCGGCGCTTCGGCGAAGCTCTCCGTGACCAGTCCGTCGATGTCCTTCATCTCCAGCCCGGCATCGGCCACCGCCTGCATGCCCACCTCCGCGAGCATCCCCAGCGTCGTGGCTCCCTCGGTGTACCGGCGCGGCCGGAATTCGCCTATTCCGGCGATCGCTGCTTTCCCGCGTAATGTCATGGTTCCCGACTCCTGGCGGGAGTATAGCCTCCGGCGCGGGCTGTTCGGTTGGGGCACGGCGATGACGTCGGCCCGGTCGCGAGCCACGAGGGGCCCTGCCGTCCTACCGGCGCTTGCCGCGCTCCCCTACTCCTCGCC
>CALMIW010000446.1 GCA_937864275.1 uncultured Dehalococcoidia bacterium | reverse complement strand
CATAACCGAGAGGTTCCCAGTCCCGCGTCGCATCGATCTTCAGCACAACGCCGTCGATGCCGTAGCCCAGCCGCTCCCGTTCCCGCTCCCACCACGCGATCCGGTCATGCGTCTCCGCGAGCCCGGAGTGCAGCCGCGTCTCCGGGTTCACGTTGAAGCCCATCGTTTTCAGCCATTCGAGCGTCTCGTGGTGGCTGTCCGGTCGCGTCCCCTCACACCACCCCAGCTGGTAGACGAACATCGCCAGGGGGCGCGACGCCGTCACCGATGGGTCCTTCTGGCGGACGGAGCCGGCCGCCGCGTTCCGGGGGTTCGCGTAGAGCGGCAGCGGCTTCCTGCCCGCCTTCTCGCGTTCGAGGTTCTCCTCGCCGATGGCCTCGTTCATCTTCTCGAAGCCGCTCCTGGGCATGTATACCTCGCCGCGCACCTCGAACTGAGCGGGGAAGTCGCCTGCCAGCGCCTTTGGGATGGTTGAAATCGTCCGCAGGTTCTCGGTGACGTTCTCGCCGTTGCGCCCGTCGCCCCGGGTGGCTCCCTGCACGAAGCGGCCGTTCTCGTAGACCAGCGAGATCGCCAGGCCGTCGATCTTCGGCTCCGTGGTGATGGCGAACGAGTCGTTCTCGAGCCGTTCCGCGGCCCGGCGGTGCCACGCCGCCAGCTCGTCTTCGCTGAAGCAGTTGGAGAGGGAGAGCAAAGGCACGCGGTGCTGCACGGTCTCGAACGTGGTCAGTGGCGCCGCACCGGTCCGCTGGGTGGGCGAATCGGGGGTGATCAACTCGGGATAATGCTGCTCGATCGCCCGGAGTTCGTTCATGAACTCGTCGTAGACGGAGTCCGGGATTTCCGGAGCGTCCATCTCGTAGTACCGGCGATTGTGGTAGTTGATGATCGAGCGCAGCTCTTCGCTTCGCAGGCGGGCTTCGTACTGGGTGAGCGGTGCGGCGGCTTCGGGCATAGCCCGAAAGTATAGCCACGAGCACTGGCACTTCCGAAGCCCGGGCGTCGCGGTTCGGACCATGGGTGAATCGACAACGGGCAGTCCACACTCGACAATCGCTGCATGACCACCGGCCCAGTCGTCGTCGTCGACTACGACGCAGGCAACCTGCGCAGCGTTGCCCGCGCGCTCGCCCACGTCGGCGCGGACCCGGTCGTGAGCGCGGACCCGGACGACATTCTCACCGCGGGCGCGGTCGTCCTGCCCGGCGTCGGCGCCGCCGCCGACACGATGTTCAAGCTGGCGGACCGAAACCTCATCGAACCGATCCACGAGTACATCGCCGCCGGCCGCCCGTTCCTCGGCGTCTGCATGGGTCTCCACGCGCTGCTCCGGCGCTCCGAAGAGGGCGGCGGGCAGGATTGCCTGGGTGTCCTCGACGGCGATGCCCGTCTCTTTCCCGGCGGCCCCGGTCTGAAGGTCCCCCACATGGGCTGGAACACCGTGGAGTGGCTTCGCGAGCACCCCTTCACCGAAGGCGTCCCGAGCGGGAGCTACTTCTACTTCGTCCACAGCTACTATCCCCAGAGCGAGGAGCCGGGACTCGCCCTAGGCGAAACGGAGTACGGCGTCCGCTTCCCGAGCGTGCTCGCAAGTGGCTACGTGGTAGCCACCCAGTTCCACCCCGAGAAGTCGGGACGGGACGGCCCCCGTCTCTACCGCAACTTCGTCGATTGGGCGCGGACCGGCGAGCCGGTCCCGGTGCCCGCCGCCACCGTCTCCCGATGACCTTCGAAGTCATCCCCGCCATCGACCTCAGGGGCGGGCGCTGCGTCCGCCTGCTCCAGGGCGACTACGCCCGCGAGACCGCGTACTCCGATGACCCGGTCAGCGTCGCCCGCCGCTGGGCCGGCCTCGGCGCTCCCCGCATCCACGTTGTCGACCTCGACGGCGCGAAGGAAGGCAAGCCTGCCCAGTCGCGTGTAATGCGCGCCATCTGCGAGGCCGTCGATGTGCCCGTGGAAGTCTCTGGTGGCATGCGCCAGCTTTCGCACATCGAGGCAGCCCTCGCTTACGGCGCGACGCGCGTCCAGCTCGGCAGCGCCGCCGTGAAGGACCCGGCCCTCGTCCGCGAGGCAGCTACCCGCTTCCCTGGCGCCATTGTCGTCTCCATCGACGCGCGCGACGGCATGGTCCAGACCGACGGGTGGCTGGAAGCCAGCAGCGTCCGCGCAATCGACCTTGCCCGCGAGATGGCGTCCGCCGGGGTCCCGCGAATCATGTTCACCGACATCGGCCGGGACGGAATGCTCACGGAACCGAACTACGCCGCCTACGAGGAACTGCTCGCAGCCCTCGCGTGTCCTGTCGTCGCCTCGGGCGGCGTCTCCAAGGTCGAGCATCTCGTCCGCCTCGCTGCCATCGGCTGCGAAGGCTCGATCGTCGGCAAGGCGCTCTACGAAGGCGCGTTCACCCTTCCCGAAGCGCTCGCAGCCGTGGTGGCCACCAGGTAGCCACCACGCTCGGAATCGACAACGGTCCCGATGCAATTGACAATCAGACCGTGCTGACACGCCGGATAATCCCCTGCTTCGATGTCGACAACGGCCGCGTGGTCAAAGGCGTCTCGTTCGTCGAGCTCCGCGACGCCGGGGACCCGGTGGAGCTTGCCCGGCTCTACGAGCAGGAAGGCGCCGACGAACTGGTCTTCCTCGATATCACCGCGTCGTCCGATAACCGCTCCACGACCTACGACATGGTCGAGCGTACCGCCGACCAGGTCTTCGTCCCGTTCACCGTCGGGGGCGGGATTCGCTCGGTCGTCGATATGAAGGTCATGCTCGAACTTGGCGCCGAAAAGGTGAGCATCAACACCTCCGCCATCCAGCAGCCGGAACTCATCAACGAAGGCGCCTACCGATTTGGCAGCCAGGCGGTGGTCGTGGCGATTGACGCCCGCCGCGTCCCTGGCGAGCCCGGCAGGTGGGAGGTCTTCACGCACGGCGGACGCAATCCCACCGGCCTCGACGCGGTGGTCATGGTCCACTTCGGGGGCACCCCCGTGGGCGAGGAGGCGCACCGGCGCTGCGAGGCGGCCGGCCTGCCCGTCGTCGAGGACGCCGCCCACGCGTTCGGCGCGAGCGACCACCGCGGCCGGATCGCCG
>CALMIW010000445.1 GCA_937864275.1 uncultured Dehalococcoidia bacterium | reverse complement strand
GGCCGTGGCCGTGACCACGCCGCGCTCGTGGTCCACCGGTCCGATGCCCACGACGCCCGTGGTGTCCACCACGAGCCCGCCGGCGTTCTGGGCGGGGTCGCCGTAGGAGCGGCCGAGGCCCCGGGCGATGATCCCGCGCGGAGCCGGTCGGTCAAGCACGGCGGCCAGGGCGTCGGCGTCCGCGGGGTGCAAAACGGTGGCGCGGGTGGCGGCGGTGTTGCCCCAGCCCGAGAGGAGCGCCTCGTCCGACGGCGGCGCGGCGGGCCCGGTCACGACGCGTTCAGATTGCGCTGCTGGGTGCAGCTGTATCCGGCGGAGGATCACCTCAGTGGCCTTGAGGATCCGGCGATCCTTCGGGCAGAACCCGAGAAGACTCATGCGTCGAACGAGACGGTGCAGAGGGTGGGTAGCGGACCTCGACAAGCCCGTGCAATCAGGGGGGCAACATCATGGCCAGCGCTACGCCCTTGAGAACGAGGCCCTACAAGATGGGCCACAGTCACTACTTCTGCCCGTACACCTTTGGCGCCCGGCCGCGGCCGTCGTGCTTCGGGTCCTCACCGAGATCAACGATGAGCCCTTCTGCGATCAGCTTGTTGAGGTAGTTGCGAGCCGTCGCCGCGTCCCGGTCCAGCGCTGCGGCGAAGTCGGTCAGCTTCCAGCCTGAGCCGAGCTTCTTGGCGGCAGCACGTACATCTTCGATCGGGATGCGGGGAGCTCGGCCACTCGAGGAAGACTTGGGTGCGACAGCGGTCAGCGTGAAGCCAGCTTCGACGAGCACCTCGTCCGGCACCTTGAGCGCCTGGAATGCTGAGACCGGTATACCTTCTGCATCGGCCCAAGCCTTAGCTTCGGCGACGAACACAGCCTTATCCTCATCCAGATCCGGTACTCGACCAGCTTGTTCTTCCTCAAGTGCTGCGATCAGCCGTAGCTTCGCGATGGGATCAGAACTTGCCTTGATCTCAGCCTTCAGCGACCTCACGGCTTCGCGGTCCACTACCGGCTTCTGACTCACTCCGAGCGATTCTAGGTAGGTGCGGATGCCGTCTTCGATCTTCTGGGTTGCCATGACGGGGACGCTACTCGCCAATCCAGGCAAGGCCGGCTCCAACTACGGCCCCCTCCGCACCCGCTCGTCCTTCTCTCAGTCGGGAGGACAGCGCTTCAGCCCGTTCCCTCCCTGGTGGGTGGCTCCAGCCGTAGAACGGGGAATGCAGCGAACAAGCGGAAATTGGAGGTAGTGCCATTCCCATGTGAGGTGTCCATTGAGTACCCGAGTCGATCCGTCCTGGTTCGCTGCCCAGCCGGACTTCGGGTAGACGGGGGGGGACGGTCACCGACCGCCGGTTCCGGCTGAGCCTCGACTCCGAACTAGGCGGGGCGGTGAGCCCGAGACATGGTCGGAGTGACTCGCCGGCCGTTCGGGGGTTCCGGCGCAGCACCAACACGAGTCGCGATCGCTAGTAGAGGTAATCGCTCGGCGCTTCTGATCACCGTCAGCGACACTGGTCGCTTATGGACGACGATTGGATCGAGGACGTACCGCCAAGGATCGACGAGTCACCTCCCGTGTACGTCATTCCTGAGCCGTGGAAGCCGTTCCTCCGCGAAGCGGATCTCACACGCATGTGTCTTGCCACAGGCCTGAACGCCATGGCGCGGGCGAACCATCTGGAGAACGGGCTGTATAGCCAAGCCTTCTTCAATGTCTCGATCGGCCTGGAGCGTCTGCTCAAGCTGATCTATCTCGTTGACTACGCGACGACGCACGGAGGATCGTTCCCCTCCCGTAAGACGCTCCAGCGTGAGTTGGGCCATGACCTCGCCCGGCTCTTCGGGGAGGCGCAAGTTATCCGGAACCGCCTGGCGGATGACGGGCACGACTTCGGGTGGACCCTTGTTGACGCTGACCTTGCTCAGGCGATCATCGAAGTTCTCTCCGAGTTTGCTCGCTCGACCCGGTACTACAACCTCGACTACCTCGTCGGAGGGTCCGGGCAAAGTCGTGATCCGCTCCAGGCCTGGGCTCGGGACGTCCAGGACAAGCTCGCTGAGAACTACCCCGCGCGCCAGCGGGCTAACGCAGCACAACGGGCCAGCGACCTCCAGTCCCTCCTTGGCGATGCCGCCTCGATCATGCAGATGCGCGAGGACGGCAGCCACGTCACCACCCTCTACGAGGCTGGCGTGCACGAGGCTCTCGGGAAGTGGGTCCAGCAGAAGGCGACGTATCACTGCGCCACGATCGTTCGGTACCTGGCGGAGATTCTCCGTGGGGTTACCTGGCGTGCAATCGAGGCCGGAGTAGCGGTGCCATTTCTGTTCGAGTTCTTTGCCACAGACAACAACCCGGCTTCCTACTTGCAGCGTCGACGCGCCTTCCTCTGATCGGTCGATCCGGCACATGAACGTGAGCGGCAGCACCCTTTGGCAGACTGCCGAGGTGCCCGATCGTCGTCGTAACCTCTGGCCCCTGCCGGGCGGCGTCGCTTCCTACGTGGCGAACCTCAGGACGCTCGTCACGGCCGTCGAAAGCGGCGCTGGTCGCCAGCAGCTCGAGACTCTGGTCGCCGAGCTCGCCCCGGCGGTGCGATCGTCGTCGACAGTTCGCGGCTACGCAGCGGTGCCGATCACGCTCGGTCTCGTCGAGCGGTCGGGCTCCGGCTCGCTCCAGGTCAGTGCATCTGGAAGCCGATTCG
>CALMIW010000444.1 GCA_937864275.1 uncultured Dehalococcoidia bacterium | reverse complement strand
TGGCGCCCCGTGTAGAATCGCGGCGCCCGGGCTTCGGGGCTGGAGTAGCGATTTGGCGGGTGCGCTGGCGGGTATCCGGGTGGTCGAACTTGCTGAGGGAGTGAGCGGGCCGTACTGCGGAAAGCTGCTCGCCGGCCTCGGCGCGGACGTGATCAAGGTGGAGACGCCAGGGGGCGACCGTTCGCGGAGGGACCGGCCCTTCCCAGGCGATCGCCCCGACCCGGAACGGTCGGGGTTGTTCCTCCACATCAATCCCGGGAAGCGGAGCATGGTGGCCGACGTCGCCGCGGCGGGTGGCCGGGCAGCCATCGAGGGGCTCCTGGCCGGGGCGGACGTTGTGATAACGAGCATGAGGCCCGCCGCGCTCGCGTCCGCGGGGATCGACTTCGAGGCCTGGCTGGCCGCGTACCCGCGGCTCGTGGTCGCGAGCGTCACCGGCTTCGGACTGAAGGGGCCGTACGCGGACTACCGCGGCGGGGAACTGATCGCATACGCGCTCGGCGGGTACGCGATGCTGACCGGCTCTCCGGAGCGCGAGCCGCTGAAAGCGTATGGGTCGCTGGTGGAGTACCAGGCGGGGGCGCAGCTGGCACTGGGCGTGCTGGCGGCGCTGCATTCGCGCGAGCTCACGGGTTCGGGGCAGGTGGTGGATTGCGCGGCGATGCAGGCGGCGACGTTCCTCCTCGGGGCGGTCGAACAGGGCGCCCACTTCTACGGCCGCATCCACAGGAGGAACGGCACCCGGCTGCTCGGGTTTCCGCCGGAGCACTCGTATCCCTCGACCATCCGTCCGTGCGCCGACGGCTACGTGCATTGCCACTCGAACAACCGGTTCCTCGACCTGCTCGGCGCGCTGATCCCGCACCCGCGCCTTGCCGACCCGGAGGTGCTCGGTTCGATGATGGGGCACGCCGACGAGGTCGACGCGATCATGGACGAGTGGCTCGCCGACAAGTCGCGCGAGGAGATCGTGTCGCTCGCGCAGGAGTTGCGGCTGCCGTTCACTGAGGTGCGCGAACCGGGCGAGGTGATGGCGGAGCCGCACCACAAGGCGCGCGGCAGCTTTGTGACGATCGACCACCCCTGTGCGGGGCCGATCCTGCAGCCGGGCGCGCCCTTCCGGCTGAGCGCGAGCCCGTGGGTGAACGCGCCGGCGCCGATGCTGGGGCAGCACCAGGGGGCCGCGTGGGCGAGCCGCGTTGAGCAGCGGACAACGACGAAGCGGACGGGGCCGAAACCGCTCTCCGGGCTGCGCGTCATCGACTTCACGAACGCGGTGGCGGGGCCGATCGCCTCGTTCATCCTGGCCGACCTTGGCGCGGAGGTGGTGAAGGTGGAGGCGCCGACGAGCCGCCCGAAGGTGGCGGCGGGGACGGCGCCTCTGCTGGAAGGGGCAGAGGCCCCTTCGTACAACCGGATCATGACGTTCAACGAACTGAACCACGGGAAGCGGAGCTTCGCGCTGGACGTGGCGACGCCGGCGGGACGGGACGTGTTCCTCGCGCTGGTGGAGAAGAGCGACGTAGTCGTCCAGAACTTCTCTCCGCGGGTGATGGGCAACCTCGGGATCGACTTCGAGACGCTGCAGGCGGCAAACCCGCGAATCGTGCTGGCTTCGATGCCGGCGTTCGGACTCTCGGGACCGTTACGCGACAGGATTTCGTACGGGCCGGGGATCGACGCGATGAGCGGGCTGAGCCACCTGACGGGTTACCCGGACGGGCCGCCGATGAAGCCGGGGAACTTCTTCTGCGACCAGCAGGCCGGTGTGCTGACGGCCTTCGCGGTGTGTTCGGCGCTGCGCCACGTCGAGCGGACCGGCGAAGGCCAGCACATCGAACTGGCGATGATCGAGGGCGAGTTCCAGGTCCTGGGCGACGCCTACATCGACTATGCGATGAACGGGCGCGAGCGCCGCCGGGCCGGCAACGAACACCCGGCGATGGAACCGCACGGGATGTTCCGCTGCCGGGGCGAGGACGCGTGGGTTGCGATTGCGGTGGAGGACGACGGCGAGTGGACGGCGCTCTGTGGCGCAATCGGGCGAGCGGACCTGGGCACGCGGTACGCATCCCTCGAGGCGAGGAAGGCGGCACGAACGGAGATCGCCGCGGCGGTCACTGCGTGGACATCGGAGCGGACGCATTACGAGGCACAAACCGAGTTGCAGGCGGCGGGAGTTGCGGCGGGAGCAGTGCTGAACGCGCTGGAGTTGCTGCAGGACCCGCAGGTGCGGGCGTACTCCGGGTTCGAGTACGTGGAGACACCGGGAGTAGGCCCGACGCCGTACCCGCGGGTGGCATTCCGGCTGTCGCGGACGCCCGTGCCGGTCTCGGGGCCGGCGCCGGGATTCGGCGAGGCGAACGACTACGTCCTGCGCGAGGTGCTCGGCATGGCAGACGCACGCGTGGCGGAACTTCGGCTGGACGGCGTCGTCGCGGACGAGCCGATGGGGGTCGGGCACTAACGCCCAGGCGGCTAACGAAGGCCCGAATGGCACCGCGGACATGGGTCGTTCGGCCCTGCCCTTTCGCGCGACCCGCGCATACGGTCAGGTCACACAACAAGAGAGCGGCAAGGGAGGCCTGCCATGGCAAGCGCAACGATGGAACGCACGAACGGGACAGCGACCCTGGAGTACCGGCAGGAGCCGGCGGCGAGGGTGCCAACCGGGAGCGAGAAGGCGGAGAGCAAGGCGCCCCTGAGCGCTCGACTGATGCGCGAACTGGACGAGTACTACGACTGCCTGGCCGCGATGGAAGAAGAGGCAGGGGTGGCGCGGCGCGGCTAACGTCCAAGCCCGTAGGACCCAGGATGGCGAGGCGCAGAGCAGGCACCGTCGCCGGGTGGTAGGCTCCCGCCGACCAGATCTCGGAGGGACGCCAAAATGCCGGTTGTGACGATTGCCGCGGAGGGCGCGGTCCGGACGGTGACGTTGAACCGGCCGGAGAAGCGGAACGCGATGGACTCCCTGATGCTGCAGGAGTTGGCAGCAGCCTTCGAGGTGACGCCGCCGGCCGAAGAGCGGGTGACCGTGATCCGGGCGAACGGGCCGGTGTTCTGCGCGGGGCTCGACCTGAAGGAGCGCGGCGAAGGCGGCCCGATGCGCGGGGCGAGCCCGATCGAGCATGTGCTGGAGTTGATCGAGCACTACCCGCTCCCGGTGGTGGGGGTGGTGCAGGGAGACGCAATCGCCGGCGGCAACGAGCTCGCGCTGCACTGCGACCTTGTGGTCGCGTCGACCGAAGCGCGCTTCGGGATGTCGCTGGCGCAGATTGGGCTGGCGCCGACGTGGTTCCTGGCGAAGAAGCTGCTGGAAGTGGGCGGGCCGGTGGCGGCGCGCGAGATCCTTCTCCTGGGCGACCCTATCCCGGCTGAGCGGATGCATGCGCTCGGGCTCATCGCGAGGGTGGCGCCCCCGGACGGCCTGGAGTTGACTGCGCAGGCGGTAATCGAGCGACTGGCCGCGAACGCGCCGCTTTCGCTGCGGGCGATGAAGGCGCTGCTCGTGCGGGAAATGGCATTCCGCGACGAGATCGCTCACGCGGACGTGGACGCGCTGGTGGACGCGGCGCGGACTTCGGCCGACGCGCGCGAGGGGATGGCGGCGCGGCTCGAAAAACGGGCACCGAGGGTCGAGGGCCGTTAGGCCAGGGCAAGAGCGAACGTCGACGGGTTTCGGGCACACGGCCCGCGGGGACGACAGCGCGGGTGTGATGTTCTCCACACTTCGCGCAGGAAAGCCCGCCGCTCTCGTACGATCGGCCGATCCCGCTTGCCCGGATGGCAGCGACGATCGAGCGTAGAGACCCGACGGCACCTTTCGCGCTTCTGCGGCGTTAGGTGTGAGGGCGGGGTGACCTACGTGGAGTAGTGCGTGTGCGGCTGAGGCGGATGTTCGGGAAGCAGATGGGGCCGGGATACCTGCCGGGAATCGACGGGTTGCGAGCGATCGCGGTGCTGGCCGTGCTGCTCTTCCACGGTGACGTCGAGTCGGTGGGCGGAGGCTTCCTCGGGGTCGAGGTGTTCTTCGTGGTCAGCGGCTACCTGATCACGCTGCTGCTGCTGCGGGAGTTCGCTGGGGGCGGGACGGTTGGCCTGAAGGCGCTCTGGGCGCGGCGGGGCCGGGCGGTTGCTCCCGGCGGCCGGGGCGGTCGTCCTCGCGAGCCTGTCGTACGCGCTCCTGTTCCTGCCGGACGAGGTTTCGGGGCTGCGCGCGGACGGCCTTTCGGCGGCCGGGTACGTCACGAACTGGTGGCTCGTCTTCGAGGACCAGCCGTACTTCGAAGCGATGGGCCGGCCGTCGCTTCTTCAGCACCTGTGGTCGCTGGCGGTGGAAGAGCAGTTCTACCTGGCGTGGCCGATAGTGTTCCTCGTCCTCCTCAAGTTCCTGGGGAAGCGGTTTGCGCTGCTGGTGACTGTTGCCGGCGCGGCTGGTTCGTATGGGCTGATGGCGTGGCTGCACGACCCGGCGGTGGACCCCGCACGCGTGTACTACGGCACGGATACGCGGGCGGGCGGGCTCCTGGTGGGTGCGGCCCTGGCAATGACCTGGGACCCGCGAAAGGTTCGCGCCGGGGGGGCCGCGATGCGTGCCGCGGTCACGGCGGGCCGCGGGCTCGGATTGCTCGGGCTGGCCATGGCGTTCCTGGTCATCGACTCGTCGACATCCTGGCTGTACCCGTGGGGGTTCGTCGCCATCGCAGGGGGCACGGTGGCCAGCATCGTCGGGGCGACCCACCCCGGTAGTCCGCTCCTGGCAAAGGGGCTTGGCAGCGGGCCGATGCGGTGGGCGGGGACGCGCTCGTACGGGCTGTACCTCTGGCACTGGCCGGTCTTCGTCCTAACGCGCCCCGGCGTGGATGTGCCCTTCGACGGGCTGGACCTGCTCGCGGGGCGGCTTGTGCTCGCGGCTGTCGCGGCCGAGCTTTCGTTCCGGCTCATCGAGCAGCCGTTCCGGACCGGGGCGGGGACCCGGGGCGTGCGCGTGGCGGT
>CALMIW010000443.1 GCA_937864275.1 uncultured Dehalococcoidia bacterium | reverse complement strand
TGACTTCCGGAGCGACCCCATGGCATTCCAGACCGGCCAGTTTCGCGGCTTCGAAACCGCCCTCCACGACCCCGGCATCGCCGTCTTCACGTTCAACCAGCCGGAGCGCCTGAACGGCCTGACGCAGGTGATCAAGCGCGACCTCATCGAGTTGCTGACACAGGCGCAGATGGACGACGGGGTCCGCGTGGTGGTGTTCACCGGGCAGGGCCGCGCCTTCAGCGCCGGCGACGACGTGACCGGCCGGCCGCTGCCGCCGGGGCCGCAGCTGATGCCGGACATCTTCCCCGGGCACCGCGAGGCGATCGGCACGTACGAGGGGCTCCGCGTCCACAGCCAGACGGTGAACTCGGCGATCCGCAACCTCGACAAGCTCAGCATCGCCGCGATCAACGGGATCGCCATCCAGACTGGGCTTTCGCTGGCCCTCGCCTGCGACTTCCGGATCGCCTCGCAGGAGGCGCGCCTGGGGAGCGCGACGCTGCGCTTCGGCCTCCTGCCGGACGAGGGCGGCCAGTACCTGCTCGTCCAGCTGATGGGCGTCGCCAAAACGATGGACTTCCTGATGCGGAAGCGCATCGTTCCGGCGGACGAAGCACTCGAACTCGGGCTGGTGCACGAGGTGGTGGAAGGCCCCGCGCTCATGGACCGGACGATGGACCTCGCGCGCGAACTGGCCAACGGCCCACAGGTCTCGATGCGGCTCCTGAAGCGGACGATCTACAACGCTTCGGAGATGACCTGGGCGCACGCCCTCGACGATATCGCCGCGAAGACGGCGATCAGCGACCACCACCCGGATGCCCGCGAGGGTGTCGCTGCCTTCCGGGAGCGGCGGGAGCCGCGGTTCAACGCCTGGCTGGAGTAGGCGAACGGTCGGAGCCTCAGGCCGGGGCGATTTCGATGGTCACGGCTTCGCCGAGGTCGTCGCTGACGACGAGGTGGTCCCAGCCTTCGCCGGGCAGCCCGGGCAAGGCCGCATCGAGGGTTGCGCGCTGGAACCGGACCAGGTCTTCCGGGATCGCCGGACCTGCGCGGCCGGCGGTCCGCGCGATGCACGTGTCCGTTGGCCCGTCGAACACGATGAGCGCACTCCGGTAGCCATGTTTCCGTGCGAGTTCCAACAGTGCGCCGCGGTGGGCCGTCGGGAGCAGTTCGCGTGGCCAGAGATTGACGGTGTCGGCGATGACCGGCCGCCCCAGTCCCATCCGCATCGCGATGACCGTGGCGAACAGCTCGAAGGTGCGCGAGTTCAGTTCCATCGACTGGGCGGCCTGGACCGAGGCCAGCTCGTCGCACAGGGCGAGGCGGCACGCATCCGAGGACACGACGGCGATCCCGGCGAGCCCGTTGTTGCGGACGACATTCGCGGCGAACGTGCTCTTTCCGGACCCGGCAGGCCCGCACAGGGCGACGAGGCTCTTTCGTGGAAGCGTGAGTAGCTGTTGATCCGGCATCGTCCATGCCCTTCCCTGCGTGTCCTCAGGAGGAGAGGTCGACCGCGACGACCAGCGCCGTCTTCCCCCAGTTCGTGAGGTCGTTGTTGTAACCCGGCTGGTATTTCGGGACGACGAGCGCCCGGGCGGCCGCATCCTCCTCGGTCCCGCGGTAGACGATTCGGGCCCGCCCCGGATAGGTCGCCTCGCCGATGCGCATGGTGACAGCGTCGTGCTGAAGGATGTTCCGCACCCAGTGGGCTTTCGGTCCGCGCTCGTCTTCGCCGCTGCCGCTGAGGATGTAGGCGGTCGAGCCGATGAGGCCGAACCAGATTTCGATCTCGCGGGGCTCGCCGGTCTTGCGGCCCGTTGTGGTGAGGTAGCAGTACTGTGCAGCGCCGTCGATTGCCATGCGCAATCCTAGCGCGCGGCGTCAAATCGCCGACCAACCCCCATCGGACGGGAGGACGGCGCCGTTGATGTTCGTCCCGTCGCGGCTGAGCAGGAAGGTGATCGAGGCGGCGAGTTCGTTCGCCTGCGCCGGCTTCGGGATCACGGTCTGCATGAGCGGGCCGAGCCGCTGCTGCGCCATCGTCGAAGCGAAGTGGGCCTCGATATTCGTGATGGTCGCGCCCGGGGCGATGGCGTTCACGCGGATGCCGAGCGGCCCGTACATGACGGCCGAGTTCTTCGTGATGCCGATGACGGCGTGCTTGGACGCGGTGTAGGCGACGCCGGCGGCGGAGCCGCGCAGGCCGGCCTCGGAGGTGATGCTCACGATGGAGCCGTAGCCGGCCTCCAGCATCACGGGGACGACCGCG
>CALMIW010000442.1 GCA_937864275.1 uncultured Dehalococcoidia bacterium | reverse complement strand
GGCTCCGGGGGCGTCTTATCTGGCGACGAAGCGGTAGACCGCGCCTTCGCCGTCGACCGTGAAGTACAGTTCACCCGCTTCGTCCTCGCCGAAGGCAGTCACCCCTTCGGGCAACTTGCCGATCTCCGTGGTCGCAACCTTCCCGTCGGCCCCGCGGGTCGACGCCCACAGCGTCGCCCCGCAGTAGTCCGTGAACAGGTAGCGCCCGCTGAGCGCAGGGACCGCCTTTCCTCGATACACGTAACCTCCGGTCACTGAGCAGCCCTTGCCGTGGTCGTACTCGAAGACCGGTTTCACCAGCCCGGTCTGGTCGCAGCCCTGGGCCGGCTTGAAGCGGGGGTCGCCGTCCATCGTGTTCCAGCCGTAGTTCTCTCCGCCCTTGCTGTTTCCGCTCTGGAAGTCGAGCTCTTCGTACTTGTTCTGCCCCACGTCCGCGATCCAGAGGTCGCCGGTCTCGCGGTCGAACGAGAACCGCCATGGGTTGCGCAGGCCATAGGCCCAGATCTCGGGCTTGGCGCCCGCTTGGTTCGCGAACGGGTTCGTCGCCGGGATCGCGTAGTCGCCGCCGCCGTCGATGTCGATGCGCAGGATCTTGCCCAGCATCGTCCCGAGGTCCTGGCCGTTGCCGTTCGGGTCCCCCGCGCTGCCGCCGTCGCCCATCGAAATGTAGAGATAGCCGTCCGGGCCGAAGGCGAGCATGCCTCCGTTGTGGTTCGGGAAGGGGTCGGAGACGGCGATGAGGAGCTTGGCCGAATCCGTGTCCGCGACGTCGCCGCTCGGCGGGCTCACCCGGTACTCGGCCACCGAGTTTTCGCCGCTCCGCCCCGTGTAGGCGACGAAGAAGCGGCCGTTTCTTGCGAACTCTGGGTGGAACGCCAGCCCCAGCAGCCCCTGCTCGTTGCTGCTCGAACGCACGATCGCGGTGATGTCCAGGAACGGTGTCGCAGCCCGTTTGCCGTCTTTGACGATCTCGATGGTCCCCGGCTTCTCCACCACGAAAAGGCGGCCGCTGCCGTCGCCCGCGTTCGTTACGAACACCGGCCGGCTGAAGCCAGTCGCTACCTCCTCGGTGGCAAACGAGCCAGCCGCGGAGGTGCCGGGAGCGGCCGGGGCCGCCGTCGCCGCCTCCCCGCCGAGAGACGCCTGCGTGCTCGTGGCGTCCGGGTCGGTGCCGTCGTCGTCGTTCGAACTGCAGGCGGCCGCGACCAGCGCGGCGGCGGCGGCCAGGGAAAGCATCCAGTGTCGCATCACGCCGTATGGTGCCCGAGCCCTGGGTTACGCACGGTAAGACTCACTGGCCGGCGCGGACCGAGCGCCGGGTGCGGACGAACTCGCGGACGGTGGCCTCATACGCTTCTGGGCCTAGGTTCCAGGCGCGTACGTGGTCGGCGTCCGCCACCCGAACGTAGCGAACGATGTCCGGCCGGGCGGCGGCGAACTCGTCGCTCAGCTGAACCGGGATCGTCCGGTCGCGGTCTCCGTGGAAGAGGAGGACCGGCACTTGCAGGTCCGGGAGCGTCTTCAGGTAGTTGAAGTCGCTCCAGCGGAAGCGGTAGCGCGCCGCCGCCAGCCGGTTCGAAACCGCGAGGAACCAGACCGGCAGGCCGGAATTGCGCGCCCCGTGCTCCACCGTCGGCTCCAGGTTCGACATCGGCGCATCGAGGATGAGCGCCGAGACTGACCGGGCGCTTTCCGACCGCGCCATGAAGCTCAGAGAGATAGCCCCGCCCATGCTGTACCCCACCAGCACGATATCGGAGGCGCCGCGGGCCAGGGCGTAGGCAACGGCGCCATCGAGGTCTTCCCATTCGTCGCGCCCGTAGCTGTACATCCCGTCGGAAGAAGGCGGCGCGCCCGCGTCGTTGCGGTAGGTGATCGCCAGGCAGTGGAAGCCGGAGCCCACCATGGCCGGCTGGATTCGCAGCGCCTCGCGCCGGTCGGCGCCCTTGCCGTGGGTCATGATCGCCCAGGTGTTCGTC
>CALMIW010000441.1 GCA_937864275.1 uncultured Dehalococcoidia bacterium | reverse complement strand
GGCGGTGGAGATCCCCGGCGGCGGGGTCCGCTACATCGACGTTTGGCAATCCCGGGAACACTTTGAACGGGCTATGGACGAAGTGATCCATCCGGCGGTGCTCAGCGTGTTCCAGGAGACGGGTTCCGCGCCAATGGCTGAACCCGTTCGGACAGACCTGGCAGTCATCGACTTCCGCACCGCGCAGCCTTAGCCCCGGTCGAGCGTCGTCTCGATCCCTTCGAGGTGGCACATGTCGTTGTGCCGGGCGATAACCAGCCGCCCGGAGCGGTCTTGCGTGATCTCGGTCAGCGAACAGTTGCCGACCATGAAGGCCCCGGGCCGCCGCAGGTCCAATCCGACGACCAGGTGGCAGAGCGCGCCAATCACGCCCCCATGTGCCACCGCCACCGTCGTGCCCTCTAACTGGCGCAGCCGTTCGAGAGCGCGCTCCAGCCGTGCCTGGAAGACATCTCGCCCCTCTTCCCCCGGGTACAGGAACCGTTCGCCCCGGGCCCGCGCCTCGAGAAGCTCCGGGAACTTCTCCCGCAACTCGGGCCCGGTCAGTCCCGCGCCCGCGCCGATGTCGTACTCCGCAAGGTCTTCTTCAAGCGCCAGCTCGAGCTGCATCGCTTCCGCGATGAGCGCGGCCGTCGTCGAGGCCCGCCGCAGCGGGCTCGAAAGGACGCGATCGGCGCCGTGGCTCGCGAGCCGCTCGGCAGTCAGCCGGGCTTGTCGTGCCCCGCGCTCGCTCAGCCCGTAGTCCAGCCTGCCCTGCAGCACGCCGGCGGCATTCCCCTCGGACTCGCCGTGGCGGATGAGGATGAGCCGCATCCCTATTCCGTGAGACGCCGGTAGAGCGCGGGCAGCCGGCTCGGCAGAGCCTCGATGTCCGCGACCACCTCGTAGCCCATGTCCTCGCACATGGTTTTCAGGTAGTCGTGCCCGGCCCGGTCCACGGTGAGCGCGAATGGCGTGATGCCTTCGCGCTTCGCCTCGTTCAGCGCCTGTTTCGTGTCGTGGATCGCGTATTCCTTCTCCGTCCGGTCGCGGCCGTAGCCGTGGTCCTGCGGGCGCCCATCGCTGAGGAGCACAAGGATCTTCACCTTCGCGTCGGTCTCCATCAGCTTGTAGGTCGCATGCCGGATGGCCGGACCCATGCGCGTCGAACGGATCGGCGTCACCTTGTCGAGACGGTTCTTGATCTTCGTATCAAGGGTCTCGTTGAAGTCCTTGATGACGAAGAACTCGACGTTGTCGCGCCCATAACCGCTGAAGCCGTAGATCCCGTACTGGTCGCCGATGGTCTCCAGCGCGGTCATCAACAGCACCGTCGACTCCTTTTCGAGGTCGATGATGCGCTTCGGCGGGCTCGTCAACTCCTGGCGGCGCTTCGAAACCCACCAGCTCAGGTACTTGCGCGGGTCGTCGTCGTAATCGTCGTCGTC
Organism: uncultured Dehalococcoidia bacterium; assembly: GCA_937864275.1. Lineage (GTDB taxonomy): Bacteria > Chloroflexota > Dehalococcoidia > Tepidiformales > Tepidiformaceae > Amarobacter. The sequence goes on along the minus strand of CALMIW010000441.1, from coordinate 2,270 downwards.
GTACTTCTTCTCGCGCTTGTTGATCTCTTCGTCGGTACTGGCCGACATGTCGATCAGGAAAGCGACCGCGACGTCGCGCTCGATCTTGTTCCGGCGCCAGTAGATCTTCTCGTTCGGGCTCACCCCGGCCCGCTTCTCCACCATCCACTCGATCGCGGAGTCCAGGTCGAAGTCTTCGCCGTCCGGCAGCCGCTTGATCTTCCGGAACATCTCCGGCTTCATCAGCTCGAACTGCTTCCTCGTCTGGCTCACCAGGCCCGCGTGCTCGCGCAGCGCGTTCTCGTAGAAGTTGTCTTCGCCCTCTTCGAGCTTCGATTCCTTCACCGCGCACCAGCGCGGCTTGTAGTCCTGCGCCCGGAAGTCCCACTCGTCGTAGTAGTAGACCGTGACGATGGGGATGAGCTCCTCTTCGCCTTCGCCGGCCCCGGTGCTGTTGTCGCTCGTCGGCTGGCCCTGGTCGCTCTTCTCGGAGGAGGGGTTCCCGGCCTCCTTCATCAGGTTGTTCATGAACATGCCGGTCGAAGCGTCGAGGTCGCCGTCGTACATGGCGTCGAGGTCGATCTCCACGCTCTTCGCCAGCAATTCCGCGAGCTGCTCCGGAGTCAGCTGGGCCGGCGACATCTCGCCGCCCTCACCCATCTTCGCGTCTTCCTTCAGCTTCATCAGGAGGTCGACGAGTTCCGGCTTGAAGTCGCCCCGGAAGTCGATTTCCTGCGGGCTTTCGTAGTCAGCCTCGTCGGGGCCGCCCTCGGAGCTGCCGAGCTGCATCTGGGAGCCTTCGCCGCCCGATTCGCCGCCCGACATGGGCATCGCCTGGCCGGCTTCCATCGGCTCGACGGAGTCCCAGTCTCCCTCGTCCATGTTCTCGTAGACGTTCGGGATCGAGATGGCGATCTCGTACAGGGCGAGCGTCGCCTCCGCGGCGTCTTCCACGAGCGCCTCGTCCGACTGCACCGCCTTCAGCAGTCCCAGCGCCCGGGCCATCGGCTCTGCGCGGTCCTTCGGCCAACGGATGGCGTCGGCCCCGTCGAGACTGGCTCGGACGAGGTTCTCCACAAACCCGTTGCGCAGCGGCAGCTGGCGCACGTCGGGGCGCTTCGCGAGCTCTTCGCCCTGCATCCGCAGGAGTGGCCGCCGGATGCCGCCGTACTCCCGCTTCACGCGCGAGTCGATCCGCGAGTCCTCGGCGATCGTGAACAGGTCGCTCGCCAGTTGCCGCTCCGGGAAGAGGTCGAAGTACTCCTCCATGTCGGTCGTTGCCGGCTTCTCCCGCGCAATTGCGAACGCAACCCGGCGCAACGGGAACACGCCGCCAACCCGGTCGAACGTGAAGTCGAAGCTTCCGAACTCGATGTGGGCGGCCTGGTGCGTGGCGAAAACCTTCATCGCAGCGAAGTTCTCGTCCTTTTCGTGGAACCGCTCCATCACCTCGGGCAGGAAGATCGTGCTCCCGTCGGTGCTGGCGCGGTGTTCCTCCACCCAGCCGATGCCTTTCTCCGCGAGCGACTCCGCCGTCTGGATGCTGACGTTCTTCCCGGTCAGCGCCTTGCAGTAGAGGCGCATGATCTCGCCGATCTTCGAGAGTTCGACCCGGGCAGAGAGCGTCTCGAGGATGTCTTCCCCGCGCGTGGATTGCAGGCGGAAGTACGCCTCGCCGCCATCGTGGCTGGCCTGCAGGATCTTCAAGCCGGCCGCATGCCACGGCTCGAGTTCGTCAATCCGGATCGGTTCGAGCACGCGCGGCACGCTCGTCACGAAGTCCATGGCGGCATACGCGGAATACGGCGCCAGCTGTTCTGCCAGTTCGATCACGCGGTGGTGGTCGTCCGGCTCCAGCTCGCCGAGCGACGCCGATGCCTCTTCGAAGTACTGGAACGCCGACCGGTTGTGCCCCCGCGCCACCTGGGCCGAGAGGATGAGGTAACGCTCCCGCACGGGCCCGTGGACCTTCTGGATGAGCGCGTTCTTCTCGGCGAGTGCCGCCTTGAGCCGCGTGCGGCAATGGCCGGGCTCGAGCAGGTCGCACACGCGCAGGCCGATGCGCGCGGCCTTGTCCGCGTACGCGGGACCGATGCCGCGCCCGGTCGTGCCGCTGGCCCGCTCGCCGCGCGCCTGTGGGCGGGCCTGATCCAGCGCAATGTGATAGGGGAGAATCAGCGGGCAAGCCTCGCTGATCCGCAACCGCGCCATCACATCCAGGCCCTGCGTTTCCAGCCGGTCAATCTCGGTCAGCAGCGCCGCTGGCGACAGCACCACACCGTTACCGATGA
>CALMIW010000440.1 GCA_937864275.1 uncultured Dehalococcoidia bacterium | reverse complement strand
CGGAGTAGTGCGCCATAAACCCCTACATTGCCCAACTCACCATAACGTTCCTCAGCATCCTGATGTGGGCGGTCATCGCACGGTCGCTGCTGAGCTGGTTCCCGGTCGACCAGTCGAGCCCGCTCTACCAGATGCTCTTCCGGGTGACCGAGCCGATCATCGAGCCCATCCGCCGCGTCATGCCCGGCAACGGCATGCTCGACTTGAGCCCCATGATCGCCATGATGCTACTCATCGTTATGCAGTACATGGTTGCCATGCTCGTCGCCCCGGCTTAGTTCCTGCCGGCCGCTTCCCGTATCCCCTCGCGAACCCCTGTGGGACACTCTTTCCGTGCCCGACTTCGCCCTCCGCGCCGCGAACATCACCCGCACCTACGGCGAACGCCGCGCGCTCGATGGCTTCTCGCTTGATGTTCCCACCGGCGGGGTCTTCGGGCTCCTCGGCCCGAACGGAAGCGGCAAGAGCACGTTTATCGCCATGCTCGCTGCGATGGAAACGCCGGAGTCCGGGTCGCTCGAGGTCCTCGGCGGCCCTCCCTCGCGTGCGCTCCGCGGTCGCGTGGCCACGGTCTTCCAGGAGAACACCGCCGACCCCCTGATGCGCGCCGCTGAGTACCTCCGCTTCGCGGGGAAGCTCTTCGGCCTGTCCGCCGTGGATCTAAAGACGCGCATCCCTGAACTGCTGGCGCGCTTCGGCCTCGGCGAACGCGCCCGAGACCCTGTCTCGAGCCTCTCCGGCGGCATGCGCCGCCGACTGGAGGTCGCCCGCGCCCTCCTCCACCGGCCTGAACTTCTCCTCCTGGATGAGCCGACCACCGGCATCGACGCCGAGGAGCGCGCAATCCTCTGGAATACCCTCCGCGCTTCTGCCGAAAAGGTCACCATCCTCCTCGCCACGAACGACCTCGGCGAGGCCGACTCCGTCTGCGATGCGGTCGCTTTCATCCAGTCCGGACGGGTCGTGGTCGCTGGCACGCCGGCGCAGCTCAAAGCCGGGCTCAGGCGCGAGTCGGTCCGCATCACCTGGCCCGGCGTCTCGAGCGAGCAACTCGCACGGGTGACTGCCTGGGACGGTGCCGGAGAGGTCGCCCGCGACGGAGATGTCGTTGCCGTCACCACAGACGACGCCTCCACCTTCGTCCCCCGCCTCTTCGACCTGGCGCCCGGCGAGATCCGTTCGGTGACTATCGCCACCGCTTCGCTCGAAGACGCCTACTTCCAGCACGTCCAGCGCCGCGCCGGGGAGCGAGTCGGATGAGCGGAGCGCTTGTCATCGCCAGCCGCGACCTGATGGCCGTCGTCCGCTCCCGCAGCCAGCTCTACAGCTCGATGTTCACGCCGCTGCTCTTCCTCGTCTTTCTCGGGAATGGCGTGTCCCAGGGCCTTGAGCCATCGAACCTCCCGGATGGCAACTTCACCGCCTATCTCGTCGCCGGCGCCGTGGTCATGACGTCGGTCTTCTCTTCGACCTTTTCAAGCGCCTCGTACTATCGCGACCGCGATAGCGGGCTGCTTCGTCTCCTGCTCTCAGCACCGCTCCACCCGCGGGCGCTCCTCCTCGGGAAGTCGCTCGCGGCGCTCGTCATCGGGGTCATCCAGGCCATGGTCGTCCTGCTGGTGGCCGCCCCGTTCGTGGACTTCGAATGGCAGTACGGCGTCATCCCCGGCCTGCTCATCGCTGTCGCGGCGATCGTCCTCCTCAACTTGATGCTCACCGGTCTTGCCCAGGCGCTCGCTTCGCGAATCCAGACGATGCAGGGTTTCCACCTGCTCATGAACCTCGCCCTCTTCCCGCTGCTCTTCTTCTCCGGCGCGTTCTTCCCGATCGACGGACTCCCGGCCTGGCTCCGGGTCCTCGCCCTGGCGAATCCGTTGACCTACGCGGTCGATGCACTTGAACTCGCGGTCTACGCATCCAGCGACGCCACGTTCATCGGGCTCGGCATCGATTTCACCATCCTCGGAACGTTGGCCGCCGCCACCTATCTCCTCGGTCTCTCGCGCACGCCGAAGCTCACCTACTCCGGTTCCTGATACCACAACCGTCTCCCGGGTGCGCCCGGACGGGATCACGAAAGAAAGGCGCCCCGGACGGGGCGCCTTTCTTGTGATTCGAAACTGGCGTTGAACTACGCGAGCGCGGCCTTGGCCTGGCCCACGAGTCCCTCGAACGCGTCCGGCCGCGTCACGGCCAGGTCGGCGAGCGACTTTCGGTCCAACTCAACGCCGGCCTTCTTCAGTCCGAAGATGAGGCGGCTGTAGGTCAAACCGTGCAGCCGGGCCGCGGCATTGATGCGCATGATCCACAGTTCGCGGAAGTCGCCCTTCTTGTCGCGCCGGTCCACCCAGTTGTAGCGAAGCGAATGCAGCATGCTTTCGTTCGCGCGCTTGATGAGACGGTGACGCTGGCCGGCGTGGCCCTTCGTCAGCGAGAGGATCTTCTTGTGGCGGCGATGCGACGTGACGCCACGCTTGACTCGGCTCATGGTCTGGTTCTCCCTGGAATGCCGCCGGGCCTACTGGCCTGCCAGCAACCTCTTCACGATATCGGCGTGCGTGGCGGCTACCTCGACGGTGCGGCCAAACTTCACGGTCACGGGCTGGCGCTTCTTGCGGCGGAAGTTGTTACGGCTTCCCTGCATACGCATGATCTTGCCGCTGCCCGTTACGCGGAAGCGGCTTGCTGCGCCCTTGTGGGTCTTCAGCTTCGGCAATGTCAGTCTCCTGTCGATTCGTCGTCGTCGTCTTCGTCGTTGTCATCAACGTCGACGTCGTCATCGTCTTCTTCTTCGCCCACCACCGGAGCTGCCTCCGCGGCGGCGAGGATGGCCTCGTCCTCTTCTTCCTCTTCCGCCACGGCAACGCCGCCGGCGGCTGCAGCAGCGGCACGAGCCTTCGCCGCCATCTTCTTCTTGTCCGGAGCGAGAATGATGGTCATGTGCCGCCCTTCGAGCATCGCGTCCTTCTCGAGCATCGCGATGTCTTCCAGGCTGCGCAGTACGCGGTCGAGCAATGCCTTGCCGATCTGCGGGTGCGTTATCTCGCGCCCGCGGAACATGACCGTGACCTTCACCTTGTCGCCCTGCTTCAGCAGCTTCGCAGCCGTCCGCGTCTTGAAGTCCACGTCGTGGTCGTCAATCTTCGGCTTCATCCGCACTTCGCGGAGCTGCACGTTCTGCTGATGCTTCTTGGCTTCTCGTTCCTTCTTCGATTGCTCGTACTTGAAGCGGCCGAAGTCCATCAGGCGCGCCACGGGAGGGCTTGCCTGAGCAGCCACTTCCACCAGGTCAACTTCGCGCTCGCGCGCCATGTTGAGTGCTTCAGCCGTGCGGACGACGCCAACCTGGCGTCCCTCTTCGTCGATCAGACGAACTTCCGGCACACGGATTCGTTCGTTAATTCGCGGCTCTGGTGGTGCCGGCTTTGGTGGAACTTTCGATCGCTTCCTCAAACTGCTCCCCGGGAAAAGATAGACAGCTTCGAATAGTACCAGCAGAGCCACTTTCTGTATATCCAGCGGCAACCCCCGTCGTACCATGCTCCCCGTATGCAACCTGTCTCAACCGCTGTCATCCTCGCGGCCGGCCTCGGCACGCGCATGCTCCCCGCAACCAAGTCCGTCCCCAAAGAGATGCTCCCGATCGTCGACCGCCCGCTCGTCCAGTACTGCGTCGATGAAGCGCTGGCCGCCGGCGTCACCGATATCGTCTTCGTCATCGCCGAAGGCAAGGGCGCCATCCGCGAACACTTCGAGCCCGGCGCTCGCGTCGAACGCGCCCTCCGCGAGGCCGGCAACGGCGCCGGCGCCGACGCGCTCGCCGCCATCGGCGCCGGCGCCACCTTCCACTACGTCGATCAGCCCAGGCAGCTGGGCATCGCCCATGCCGTGAACTGCGCCCGCGAGCACCTGGAGGGAAGGCCTTTCGCCCTCATGTTCCCCGATGACCTCCTCCTCGGGACGTCCTGCGTCGCCGAGCTCGTCGAAGCCCATGCGCGCGTCGGTGGCAGTCTCATCGCCGTCGAGCCCGTCGCCGATGCCGATGTCCCCCAGTACGGGATCGTGGACCCGTTCGATGATGCCAACCCCGCGCGTCTGCGCCGCGTCGTCGAAAAGCCGAAGCTTGCCGATGCGCCTTCCCGGCTCGGCATCGTCGGCCGCTACATCCTCAGCGAGACGATCTTCCAGCACATCGACCGCATCCCGCCCGGCGCCAACGGCGAATTGCAGATCACCGACGCGCTCGCCAGCCAGATCGCGGCCGGCGAATCCGTCTCGTCGTTCCAGTTCTCGGGAGTGAGATACGATACTGGGCGTCCTCTGGGCTACCTGACCGCTTCGGTCGCGGCCGCCATGCGCCGCCCCGATCTGGCGGACCAGCTCCGGGCCAGGCTCGTCCCACTCCTCACCGAAGGTGATCGCTGATGCGCATTCTCTCGATCGGCTTCCCGCTTCCCAACATGGCGGTCGATAACTACAACCCGCTCACCGCGCCGAGTTACAACGACTACGACGCGCTGATCGTCGACCCTGCCAGCGTCACCAAAGCGGCGAAGGACCTCGCCGAAGAAGGCACTGAATTCGAAGCCTTCGACGGACGACCGATCATCAACGCGCCCACGACTGCCTCCGCTGTCAGCGCGCACGACCAGTTCCGCCGCCGTGCCGATGAGACACGCCGCCTGCTCGATACCGGCGGTCTCGTCGTCGTCTTCGCCCGGCCAGACGCCGTCCAGGGCGGCATCCTCGGCTTCGAGGGCCTCGACCGCTATCACTGGCTCCCCGCACCCGGCGGCCTCTCATGGGGCCCGCCCTACCTCAAGCCCGCCGAAGGCAAGACCGTCCGCATCGCCGGCTTTGAAGAACACCCGTTCATCACCGTCCTGCGCGAGCACCGGAACGACGTCGGCTATCGCGCCATGTTCGATGACCGCCAGGCCGAGGTCAGGCGCACGGGCCGCGTGCTCGCCACCGGCGGCGCCGGCATCCCCATCGCCGTCGAGTTCCCGGTCCTTGGCGGCCGCGTCCTCTTCCTCCCGGTCATGGCCGATAACCCCTATGCGAACCGCACCGACCTCGCCCAGTCCCTCGTCGATGCCTGCGTCCGCCACGCCGGGAGCGAGTTCGGCGCCCAGGAGCCGTATTGGCTGCGCACCCAGGCGCTCCCCGGGCTCGAACAGGTCGAAGCCGAACTCGAGGAAGCCCAGTCCGCCGCCGCCGAAGCCGAATCTCGCGTCGTCGCCATCCGTGAGCGCCACGACAGCCTCGCCCGCCACCGCAGGCTCCTGTGGGAAGGCGGCCAGCCCTTCGCTGGCGCAGTCGTCGAAGCGCTCCGCCTTCTCGGCTTCACCGTCGAGCACACGGCCGGCGAGCCAATCACCCTCGAGCACGAAGGCGTCCGCGCGTTCGTCGAACTCGAAAGCGCGCGCGAGCAGGTTGTCGAGTGGCCCTACATCCGCCTCCAGCGCCGCCTCGAAGACCACCTCCTCAAGCAATCGGAATCGCTCAAGGGCATCGTCATCGCCAACGGCTACCGGGAGAAGGACCCGGAACAGCGGGAAGAGGAACTCAGCATGCCCCTCCGCGTCGCCTGCGAGAATTACCGCTACAGCCTTGTCTCCACGCGCACGCTCTTTGAACTCATCAAGCGCACGCTCGCCGGAGCCGATGACGCCCAGCTGCTCGCCTTCCGGCGACGCCTCGTCCAGGGCTACGGGCTCCTCACCCAGGAGACCTTCCTCGGCGAAGCGCCCGAGGAATCGGCCAGCACTGGTCCGATCTTCTAACAGCTGCGCCCCAATGCGGTGTCTACGGTGAACCGCCGCTGGTGGTCTGCGATCGACGATCCCGCCGGTGGCGCCCGCATGCGTGACATCATCACCGGCGCGCTCCTCAGCGCCCTCGCCGTCGCCCTGATTCTTGCCTTCACGGAGCTCAAGACCGAGGGCACGGCGCTCTACAACGACCCTGGCTGGGATCGCCATCTCTACCGGCTCATGGCCGAACAGGGCCTCTTCGAATTCCGGCTGGCCCCGTACTGCTGGCGCGTGCTCGTCCCCGCGCTCGCGGGCTGGTCGCCGTTCAGCCTCCAGGCCAGCTTCTTCAGCATCACCCTCGCGGCCGTCTGGGCCACCGGCGCCGTCCTCTACCTCCTGGCCCGCGGGCGCGGCCACTCGCCAGTGGCGGCGGCAGTCGGTCTCTTCCTGTTCTTCTCGCTCGGCTGGGCCGCCAAGTTCATCCTCGCGGACTTCTGGATCCCGGACGGGGTAGCCTTCCTCCTTGTCTCGCTCGCCTTCTGGGCCGCCCTCGAAAAGAGGCTCTATCTCTTCGGGGCCGTCATCCTCGCCGGTGCCGTCACGAAGGAATCGGTGCTCCTGGCTGCGCCGCTCTACTTCTGCCTGAACGTTCGCCGCCCCTTCGACTGGCGTTTCCTCGTCCGCTGTGCGGCGGTCCTCGGCCCTGCCGCTCCCACCCTCGTCGCCCTCCGCCTGGGCGGCCCTCAGCAGAACGGAGACGCCGCCTACTTCGCCACCATGCCCGAAGACATCCGCCGCTTCCCCGAGCTCTACGGTCCGTACAACTACCTGACGTTGCTCCAGGACATCGGGCGCGAACAGCGCGTCCGCGAATGGGGATGGGACGCCTTCCTCAGCTACACCACCAGCCCGCTCGGCCTCGCCCTCCCGCTGCTCGCCGTCCTCGGGCTGCGGCGCGCCTGGCGGCTGGCCGGCCCACACTAGGTTCCACCCTGCTGCTAGACGTGGTTGGGGCCACCGTGATCGGCGGCACAAGCTTGTCGGGCGGCAAGGGCAAGATCATGTGGACGGTGTTTGGCGTGCT
>CALMIW010000439.1 GCA_937864275.1 uncultured Dehalococcoidia bacterium | reverse complement strand
CCCGAACGGACCGCCCGCGCTCCACACCGGCCGATGGGCGAACGACTTTAACGAGGTCAAGGATGTCGGAGCGCTGGACAGCAGCACCCGGACGCCAGAGCAAACCCTTGCGGCACGGTTCTGGGGCGAAAACCCGGTAGCCCAGGCACACGGCGGACTGCGCCAGTTCGTCGGTGAGCACGAGCTCGACATCCTCGACGCGGCGCGGTTCATGGCCATGGTCAGCGTCACCCAGGCTGACGCAGCGATCGCCTGCTTCGAAGCCAAGTACTTCTACGCCTACTGGCGGCCGGTGACTGCCGTCCGGGCCGGCGACACCGATGGCAACCCGAAGACTGCCGGCGATCCGGCCTGGACGCCCCTGCTTCCCGCGACGCCAAACCCCCCCGAGTACCCGAGCGCGCACTCCTGCGCCACGCCGGCCGGGGCGCGCGTCATCGCCCGCTTCCTCGGTACTGAAGACATCCACTACACCATCCCCAGCCTGACGGGACTCGGCGCCCGCTACTACCCCGATGTCGATTCCCTCATCGAGGAAGTCGGTAACGCCCGCATCTGGGGCGGCATCCACTTCCGAAGCGCCGTCAAGGACGGCACCACGATCGGCACCAAGACGGCCAACAAGGTGCTTTCGCAGCACTTCCGCCCGACCGACTAACCGCGGCCGATGCCATGCACGGAGGCCTGCCGCCCTGGCGGCGGGCCTTCGGATGTCCGCCCGCAACGTCTTGACATAAGGGGATAGAATGCCCGCGACATGGACCAACGGATCGACTTCACCACTTCGAGCGATGGATGGCGGCTCGCCTGGTCGGCCATGGGCAGCGGCCCTCCAATCCTGTACCTGCTGCAGGGGCACCACCTCACCCGAAGCATGGACAATCCCCGCTACGCGCGTGCGATCCGCCGCGCCGCCGAACGCCACACGGTCCTCCGCTTCGACTTCCGCGGGACCGGTCTCTCCCAGCGCGAGATCCCACGGCTGACCCAGTCGGTCATGTGCGACGACATCCTCGCCGTCCTCGATGCCTTCGGGCACAAGGAGGTCAGCGTCGTCACCACGGGCAACACGTGCCTCTGGGCCGTCCCGTTCGCCATCGCCCATCCCGAACGCGTCATCAGCCTTGTCCTCGACTCGCCGATGCCTCGCTGGGAGCTGGCTCCCGCGCTCAGAGAGATGCTGGAGGAACTCGCTGAGCGGGACTGGCTCGGCTACTGGGAAACCGTTGTCGCCCTCCAGGTCGACCTCGGACCGGACGAAGTCCGCACGGCGGCTCGCATCTGTGCCGAATCCATGGACAAGCGCGACTATGCGGTCCTGAGGGACGCCTGGCACGCCAGCCCTATCGACCGCGTGCTGCCCCAGTGCACCGTCCGCACTCTGGTCGTCCGCCATGAGGGCCGGCGCATCAACGTCGGCGAAGATCCCGCGGCCGATGTCGCGGCCCTGCTCCCGAATGCCAGCGTGCTCGCCATCGAACCCGTTCCTCTGACTATCGCTGCTGAATGGCTTACCTCAGACCCGGTGCTCGAGTTCATCGACGCGGGCGGCCGGTGCGGAGCCGACCCGCAGGCGGAGGTCGAGCTCACCCGGCGTGAACGGGAAGTCCTCGCCCTCGTCGCCCTCGGCCGCACCGATCCCGAGATCGCCGAAGCGCTCACGATCTCGCCGAAAACCGCATCGCGCCACGTCCACAACATCCTCGGCAAGCTCAACATGCACCGCCGGAGCGAGGCGGCAGCGTGGTGGGGCCGCGCCTCGGCCACGACCAACCAGGCGGTCGAGTAGGCGCGAAGGGTCTCAAAGAGGCAACGGCAGGGGGGAGAGCCGGGTGTGGTGGCTCGCTTCCTTCGAGACCATCACACCCGGCTCCCAAAGCAGGGCGGGGGCGCCGATGGCTGGGGCGGCGGAGTACTTACTCCGCCACCCTCGACACCCCTCGTCGATCAGCCAACCAGGTTGATGACCTGGTCGCCCGTATTGAACGCGGCGAGGATGCGGTTGCCTTCCTCCAGACACTCGGCGACGAACCGGGCCCCGGCTGCATCCGCCACCACGACGACTTCATCGCGGACGGGCGAGAGCCCGACCGAGTTCCGGACGTTGTTGCCGAGCTCGAGATTGAACCGGAGTTCTGTCGCCGCTGCTTCGGAGTCGACGATGTAGAAGTTGGTGGGCGGGGGCAGCTCCGAGTAGCGGCCGACGTGAATCACCGGCGTTTCGGAGGGCTGGGCTGCCTCCGGCGCCGAGCGAGAGCGCACAGTGGCGACGAGGAGCAGCGTCCCTGCCACCACCAGGAGGCCCAAAGCGGTGCCCTCCGCGACCCCGGCGATGCGCCAGACGAGGGTATGCGGGGACCGGGGTCCAGTCGTTCGTGAGTCCATCGGAAACCTCGAAGACGGCGTAAGTGCCGGCTTGAGCCGAGTGTTTCCGAACCCGATCCGCCTGCCATCGCTGGTTCCGTGGGTTGTAACTGTGTATTTCGGCCCGGATGTACATGGAATCGTGGATCTGTTCGCTTGCGTGCATGTCCATAATGGCGCCCATCACCAATGGCGATTGAACGAACCTCCGGCACGCGGGACGACACCTCAATGGACTTGCGGGGCCTGACAGCACGCGAGCGAGAGGTGCTGGCGCTCATCGCCGCGGGCCGGACGAACCGCCAGATCGCCGAGCGTCTGACGATCAGCCTCCCGACGGCAGAGCG
>CALMIW010000438.1 GCA_937864275.1 uncultured Dehalococcoidia bacterium | reverse complement strand
AGGTTCGCGTAGCGGCTGTCCTCCGGCGGCGGCTCGTTCCGGTTGTACTTCCCGCTGAGCAACCCTCCCGCGAGCGGGCTCCACGGGATGATCCCGATGCCGTAGCTCTGCGCCATCGGCAGCAGTTCCCGCTCGATCCGCCGGTCGAGCAGGTTGTACGGCGGCTGTTCGCAAACGAACCGGTTCAGCCCGTACTCCTTCGACACCCAGAGCGACTCGATCAGCTGCCACGCCGCGAATGTACTCGCCCCGAGGTAGCGCACCTTCCCCGAACGCACCAGGTCGTCGAGTGCACGAAGCGTCTCGTCGACCGGCATATCCGATTGCGGACGGTGGATCTGGTACAGGTCGATGTAGTCCGTCTGCATCCGCCGGAGGCTGTCCTCCACCGACTGGATGATGTGGCGGCGGGTATTGTTCATGTCGTTGATGCCCTCGCCCATCCGGCCGTGCACCTTCGTCGCGAGTACCACCTGGTTGCGTTTGCCGTTCGCCTTCAGCGCCGCGCCCGTCGCCTCCTCGCTCCGGCCGGCGTTGTAGACGTTCGCCGTATCGATGAAGTTGATCCCCGCGTCGATGGCGCGGTCGATGATGGCGGCTGAATCCGCGGCGGTCGTCTTGCCGCCGAACATCATGCACCCCAGACAGAGCGAACTGACCTTTACGCCAGTCCGGCCGGACGTTACGTAAAACCTAGCAATGAACTCACAGATTATGCCCTGACCATACCCGATCCCGCCACAGCGGGTGCGGGAGAGTCATACCGGGTCACGGAAATGGGCTAGCCTCTCTGCGAATGAAGACTCGTCTCGTCGACGGCAGGGTCGGGCGTGACGGCAGCGAAACCCCCACGTTCCAGTGGACACGCGCGTGACCGGGTTCATGGCCGCGCTCCGCCGGGAACGCGCCACCATCGTCGCTCTCGCGGCCATCCTTGCACTCGGGACAGTGCTTCGCATCGTTTTCTGGTACGGCCTCGTCCTGGTCGACCCGTTCGCCTACGCCGATGCCTCGGCCAGCATCGCCCGGGGGCTCCCCGCCTTCGATGCCGGTGCTCTCGGCGGGCTTTACTACACGCAGTACCTCCGTCTCAGCCTCGAAGTTCCCGCCGCCGGCTTCTACTTGCTTTTCGGCCCGGGCGAAATCCAGTCCATCGCCTTTCCCTTCCTCTGCTCGCTCGGCCTGGCCGTCCTTGCCTTCCTCATCGCCGTGCGCGTTTCCGGAGACCGGTTCGCGGGCATCCTCGCCGCCTTCATCACCTGCGTCTTCCCCGAGGCGGTCATTAACTCCACCCAATTCCTTCCCGACACGGTGGCGGCGTTCTTTTCCGTCGCGACAATCCTGGCCTTCTGGCACGGCCTGGATTCCTCCGAGTTGTCGTGGCAGAAGCGCGGCGCGATCTTCGCGCTCGCCGGCTTCCTCTGGGCAATCGCCTTCTACGGCCGCCAGACGGCCGTCGGGCTCGCCCTTCCCCTCGCCGCTCTTGCCCTCTACCGCCGCCGCTTCGACCCAGCGATACTCTGGGGCATCCCGCCTGCGCTTCTCGTCGGCACGGCGATGAGCCTCCTCCTCCTGGTACTCGGAGGCGAACCCTTCGAAGACATCCGCACCGTCATCAACGAGGGCCGCGGCTCGCAGCCCGGCGCCCTCATGTACACCGACGTCGACTGGACCTATGTCCGCACGTTCACCCGCGACAGGAAGTTCATCCCGCTGACCGGCCTCACCGGCCTCGCGCTCGTGATGATCGTTGTCTCCTGGAAGGACCACCCCGCGCAGCGCCGCCAGGTCACCTCCCTCCTCATCGTCGTCGCCGGGCTGTACTTCTACTTCGAACACCTGATGCGCCTGCCCAGCCTCTACTCGTGGTGGAAAGAGCCGCGCTACGTGCTTCCGTTGATTCCCCTGCTGGCGGCCCTCGCGGGCATCGGACTCTCGCGTTGGCGGGCGCTGGTCTCGCCCGCGTCCGTTCCCGCGGTCAATGGATACATCGCCGTCCTCCTCGGGGTGACCTTCGCCTTCGGCATGAGGTCTATCGACACCGACCACGACTTCTGGCGAACAAACCGGGTGGACCGCCTCGCCCTCGAGATCGCCGAAGTCCTCAAGACGCGCCCCGAGCCCATCGTCTACGCCTGGGATAGCGCTCTCTCGCGCTCCCTGAGCTTCCACACCGGTCTCGACGAGACGTCGCACTACGAACGCCTCACCAACACCGGGTACACGCAGAACCGCTTCGACCCGGACGGCCGCACCCGCGTCACTCCCGGCAGCCTCGTCGTCATCAGCCCCGGCCAGGACCACTGGTCGAAGCCGACCGCCCACGCCGCCCACTGGGAAAGGGTCTGGAGTGACACGTCGGGAGCTTCGGTCTGGGTAGTGCCGGCATCGCCGCCGCACGTGCCGGCCCTGCGCATCTCGACACGCGTCGGCGAGACCGTGATCGCGACGGCCGCCGGGCTCTCCAGCGAGCGCGTCTTTCCCCAGCAGCACGCGGTCCTCACGCTCGGCTTCCAGAACTCCGCGGCCGAATCCACGCCCGTAACGGTGGGCCTCAAGTGCGGCGAGTCGACGCTCGCGCTGCGGGAGGTCGTCGCCCTCCCCGGCATGAGTTTCACCTCGGTCGACTTCCCCGCGGCAGTCGACCCGGACGCCCCTGGACGCGACTGCACCGTCGTGGCCCGAACGCCCGCCGGCGATTGGCGGCCGGTGCTCCCCCTCGAGGTCGGCTTCGTCCATGTGTTCGAACCGGAGCTCAGCTTCTCCTTCGACCCGGACCTGGAACGCGCGAAGGAATCCGGCTGGTATCGCTACGACAACGCCGCCTACGAAGGTGGCCGCGCACTGGTGGCCGTCCGGCCCCGGCGTCCGCTCGAACTCGTCGCCCAGGGCTTCGAAGGCGGCGAGGCATGGGTCGACCTCGCCCTCTTCGACTACGGAGACACCGGCAGCAACACCCTCACCATCTCGTTCGGCAACGCAACCGCAACGGTCGAATGGGGCAGTGGCACGGCGGGGGTCGTCCACCGCGTCGTGCACTTCACGGGCCTTCCGCCGCAGCCGAACCTCACGATCGCCGTCGAACGCCAGGGCCAACCCGGCATTGTCCTCGATGACATCGTCGTCTCGTCCATTCCTCCTCCCGCCGAATGACCCCGGATGACCATCCGCCGTCGCGGGCGTTAGACTCCCCTCGCCGTCATTTCAGGCTGGAGGACCCGTGACCGAGTACGCCCACCCCGAACTCCTCGCTGAGCCGGATTGGCTCCAGGCCAACCTCGACAACCCGAACGTCCGCATCATCGATTGCGCCACCCTCGAAGCGTATCGGCGGGGCCCCACCCCCGGGCCCC
>CALMIW010000437.1 GCA_937864275.1 uncultured Dehalococcoidia bacterium | reverse complement strand
CGATTGTCTGCCCCCGGGTACCGCTTGTCGAACGGGGCTCCGCGGCGGCGGCAGAAGCGACATGTCATCACAAATAGTTCTGTCGCGCCTCACGCAACGTGGTAGGATGGGAGGTGAATGACATCACCATCAGCAACCCGCGACACCACGTCACCCGCCCTCCCGATCGGCGGCACCGCTTGAGCGAACAGACCCCCACCACCCACCGAGCAGTGCTCGACAGGCGCCCGCGCTGCGCAACCGGCTGTGGCCGCATCGGCGCCGCCGTCTCGCAGTCCCGCAACTTCTGCACTTCGTGTTACAGCCAGCGACGGGCACTGGCCGTGAAGAAGGCTTACCGCCCGCTTTAGGTCCGAGGGCATTGGCCAGCCGGGGAGGCGCTCATGGAACCGAAACCAGATCGGAAGAACGACGCGCCGCCGGAACGCGACTCCAAGACGTCGCGGCGGCGTTCCATCGCCAACATCGACTCGAACGCCACCGGCGCGGCCGCCGCTGCCCAATCGGCGAGCGACGTGGATGACGTGTCGGCAGGTGCTCCCGCCGAACAGGGCGGCGAAGCCTAGTCGAATCGGGCCGCGCCCTCTCAGTCGAGAGCGGCCGGCTCGTTGAAGCTCTCCCAGATCAGGTCCGCCTCCTTCGAGAGCAAATCCCTTAGCGAGAGCAGCATGCGTTCGGCATCGGCTCGCACCGAGGTGATGCTTTGGAAGGCGCCGGCCTCTACGCGGGCCGTTTCCGGCTGTAGATCGACGATCTCGGCCTCGATGCGCCTGAGCTGGGCGCCGACCTGGCGCAGGCGCGCCTGGGTCCATGGCGCATCGCGCTGGAGTTCTGCGTAGAGCCCCGACGGGCCTTCCACTTCCAGGCGGTGCTCCCGCAATGCCGCTAGTGCGGCGGCGAGTTCGGCGCCGACCATTTCGGCCCAGCGGCGCTCCCGCGCGGGCTGGGGCCTTCGCAATGCAACGAAGAGATGTTCCTGGGCTTTGAGCAGTGCGTTCTGGGTGCGCTCGGCGCCCCGCACTGCCGCTTCCTGACCGCGATCCATCGAAGAGGATCGTCCTGTTTCCATGACGGTAACCCTCGAAGAAGAATGTGGTTCGGGAACGATCTTAGTAAATCGAGCGCGGCCGTTTCCAGAGCCCTGAGCGGCTCACACCGGGACGTGGGTGGTGGTTACCTCACAGAGGACGCGGCCTTCGTCGCCGATGACCTCGCTGCGGACGACCGTGATGCGCCGGCCCACGCGCACCGGCTTCGAAACCACACGGATCGTGCCGCCTTGCTGGTTGGCGAGCATGACGGCATGAAGGTCGACACCGACGAGGAACTTCCGCTCGCCGGTCTTCTCGAAATACGCCCGGTTGGCCGCCCCTGTGGAGGCGTTGTCGGCCATGGAGAGGAGCAGCCCGCTGTTGATGTTCCCGGTCGGGTTCAGGTGGTGTGGTTGGACCTCCACGGTCGCGCTGACGTCGCCCTGGAAATCTCCGTGGTTCATGCCGATGTACTCGTCGAATGTCACGCGGGCACCTCTTTCTGTCTCGACTGGGGTCTCGACTAGGCCATCTCGCTCCAGTTCTTGCCCTGTTTCAGGTCCACCTTCAGCGGGACGTTCATCTCCAGGCTGGCCGGCATGATGCGCGTCGCGAGTTCCCGGATTGCATCCACCTCGTCCGCCGGGCACTCGAAGATCAGTTCGTCGTGGACCTGGAGGATCATCTGGCTGCGGAGTCCGCGCTCGCGGATCTCATGGTCCACCTCGATCATGGCGACCTTTATGATGTCGGCCGCAGTGCCCTGGATTGGCATGTTGATGGCTTCGCGTTCGGCGGCGGAACGGACCTGGAAGTTGGTGCTGCGAATGGCGGGCAGGTAGCGGCGGCGGCCGAAGAGCGTCTCGGCGTAGCCCTTCTCGCGGGTGGATGAGAGCGTCTGCTGCTGCCACATAGCGATGCCCGGGAAGTTGCGGTAGTAGGTGGTGATGAAGGCTTCAGCCTCTTCGCGCGTCATACCCGTGCGGCTGGCGAGACCGAACTCTCCCATGCCGTAGGCGATGCCGAAGTTCACCATCTTGGCGGTGTCGCGCATCTGGCGGGTGACATCTTCAGGAGCCACACCGTAGACCGTCGCCGCGGTTGCTCGGTGGATGTCCTGGTCGGCGAGGAACGCCGAGACGAGGCCATCATCCTTGGTGACGTGGGCGAGGACCCGCAGTTCAATCTGCGAGTAGTCGCCGGCGACGAACCAGGGGTCATCGAAGTGCGAAGCGACGAATGCACGGCGGATGTCGCGTCCGGTATCGCTGCGGACGGGGATGTTCTGGAGGTTCGGGTTGGTGCTGCTGAGGCGCCCGGTGGCCGCGACGGTCTGCTGGAAATCGGTGTGGATCCGGCCATCCGCGGCGACGGTGCCCGGGAGCGCGTCGGTGTAGGTCGACTTCAGCTTGGTCAACTCCCGGTAGCTGAAGATCTGGTCGATGATGGGCGCGACGGAGCGCAGGCCTTCGAGCGAGCGCTGATCGGTGCTGTACCCCTGGGTGGTTTTTCGCGTCTTGGGGAGGCCCAGTTCGCCGAAGAGGATGTCGCTGAGCTGCTTCGGGCTGCCGATGTTGAACTCGTGGCCGACGATGGCGTAGATCTCGCGCTCGGCTTTTTCGGCGTCGGTTGCGAGAGCGCGCGAGATCTCGCGCAAGACCGTGACATCCACTGCGATGCCGGCGCGCTCCATCCGGTAGAGCACGGGCATGAGGGGCATCTCCATCCCGGCGAAGAGCTCCCATTGGCCGCGCTCGTTGAGCTGCGCCTCAAGCTGGGGCCGGACGCGGAGGAGCATCTCGGCTTGCTGGCAGGCGTGGCGGGCAACCTGCGCGGGGTCGGCCTGGGAAAGGACAATGGCGTTGCGGCCGGTGCCAATCATTGAAGCGACGCTGACCAGCTCAATCCCGAGTCGCTCATTGACCAGGGCCCCAAGCGTCGATGAGGTTTCGCCGAGGAGGAACGCGGCGATGGCGACATCGAACTCGTAACCTTCAAGCGTCATCGCGTTCGCGGAGAGCTGGTGCATGAGGTACTTGGTGTTGTAGGCGGTCTTCTTGATGGCGGAATCGGCGAGGAGCGGCCCGACGGTGGCGCGGAGGACTGCCATGGAGACCTGTTCGAACGGCTCGTCGATCCGGGGGGCGTGGCCGACCGGCACGTACCAGGCCTTGCCGGGGCCGGTCGAGAACGCGAGGCCGAGGAGCAGCGGGTGGGCCGTGTCTCCGGTGGAGGAGACAGCGGCGACAGCGAAGGAGCCGGCCGCGCTCAGCTCCGCCGCCAGATCGGCGAGGCCGTCTTCGGTGCCCACGGTGGCGTAATCG
>CALMIW010000436.1 GCA_937864275.1 uncultured Dehalococcoidia bacterium | reverse complement strand
AGACCTCCGCGAGAACGGCCTGCTGTTCAACCCCTCGGTCCAGGCTGACAAGGTCGAGGAGGCCGCCGAGAAGTTCGTTCTTGGCGCCGCCTACAGCGGGCTGAAGTTCGGCTTCCTCTGGTCGCTCGGGACCGGCATGCACGGCGACGCCCGCGGCTTCGGCAAGTCGAGCCTGATGCAGTACCTCGTCGAGAACATCAATCACGACTTCGGCCGGAGCATCTTCCTCGACACCGGGCTCGACGAGTCGGACGCAGACGAGCATCCGATGTGTTCGGTCATCGCCTCGTTCGACATGGCCAACGCGCGATCGCTCAACGCCGTCTTCTTCTCCGCAGCGCAGTACGCCTGCCGCTTCCGCACCGACGACGACACCCCGACCCTCGCCGAGCGCATCTACGCCCGCTTGGTCGAGCGCGTGGGATCCAGCGAGCCCGAGGCCCTTATGGGGGCGGTCGCCGCCCCCCAACAGCAACTCCGCGGTGGGACGCTCGGCCCGCCGGTTCAGGACTTCCTCACGCTGCTCTGCTCGGGGGACTTTCCGGCACTCGCCGCCTACATCGAGAACGACGTGAGCGTGACGAAGCGGACGCGAAGTGGCGCCTCGTTCCTCGCCACCTTCCTCATCATGGTGAAGGCCGCCGGCATCAACCACGTCCTGCTGTGCTGCGATCAGCTCGAGGACTTCGCGTCGACGAACACCACCAAGGCGAAGCGGAGCCTGGAGATCGAGCGGTTCCGGGACTACCTGCTCGAACTTCAGCCGATGAGCGACATGCTCAGCGTCGTCGTGACGATGCATCCCCGCGCGACGCAGGCGATCGGTGAGATGTGGCAGCTCGCCGATCTGCCCTCCTACGACTACGCGCGGGAGGAGAACCGCCACCGTGTGGTGGTGTTGGAGTCGCTGCACACCGTCGAGAAGGCCGCGGCCCTTCTCGAGAACTACCTCGCTCGGTTCCGCAGCGACACCGCGACCGAGACCGGGCTGTATCCGTTCACAGAGGACGCCGTCGACGCGATCCTGGTCCGCAGCGACGGCAAGCCCCGGGAGATCCTGCGAAAGGCGAACGCCCTGATCGAGGCGGGCGGTGAGGAGAACTGGGATGTCATCGACGGCGAGCGCGCCGCAGGGCTCCTGGACAGCTTCGCCGCTGATGATGAGGACGAGTTCCTGTCGCCAACCAGCGGCCGTACGGTCGCCGGCGACCTCTACTAGGACTCGATCGTTCCGTGTCAACTTTCGTCGGTCTCTGTCGAGACCTGTTCCTCCTGTCGCAGTTCGGGATCGACGGCGAAGGCCCGGCCCGCGGGTTTCGCTGGGAAAGTCGCATCGCCGACTACCTGGCCCACCGAGGTGCGCCCGTCGAAGCTTTGCCGGGCGGGTGCCGGATCTTCGGCCACCAAACGCTCAGCGGGCTGGCCCACCAGATCGATGGTGCGATCTCCTGCGGGGACGCGCTCGTCATCGGGGAGTGGAAAGCCCACCGGGGCCGCATCCCCAAGAACGAGCTGCTGCGGTTCAAAGCGGGGACCGACGACTATTTCATGGCGATGCCCGGTCGAGGACCTCGCAAGCCCGCGATGCGACTCTTCGGCGGCGCGGGCGCCGGGAGTCGCGAGCTGCGGAGCTACGCCGCACACCACGGGATCAGCCTCATCGAGCCCACCCGGTGGCCTGCTCCCGTCCTGGCGACGGCCCACGAGTTCTGGCCATCACCATCGACCAACCCACCGAGCGCCCACGACCGGCGGCGCCTCGCCTGGCTCGCTCGGCCCGTTCAGCACGTACTCGCAGCCCAACCAGACGGCGGTTACCTCATCCCTCCACCGCCACCGGCGTCGATGATCGGCTCGGTTCTCGATCTTCAGGAGGAGTGGAGTGACCGGCTCTGGGAAGCCTTCGACGAGAACGCAGGCAGCCTCGAGCTCCTGATGAACACGATGCCCCGGCACCTGGGGATCGCCTCATGAGGAGTTGCGACACCTGCAAGGCGGAGCTGGGCCCTTGGGAAAGCGGTACCTGTCCGGTGCTCCGACGAACGCGGCGCCCCACGGAGAACATGAACAACGCCGACGCAGCAGCTCTCGTGCTCGAGGGCTCAGAAGTACCTCTCACCGTCTACGACATCGAGCGTGGAATCTCCAGAGAGCTCGGCAAGACCGTTAATCGCGCATCGCTGAACGTGAGCCTGGCCAACGACATGCGGTTCTGCTGGGCCGGCCGGGGGATCTACGGGCTGTTCCGGCATGGGCTCATCCCCGGACCACGCAACCTTGCCGGAATCGGTCGATTCTTCATCTACAGCCACGGTTCTGCGATCACCCTCGCTGGCCTGGAGTTCGTGATGAAGTACGCCGGCTACCGCTTCACGGGCGCCTCGCTGACCAGGGCGCTCGCCGATGACCCCAGCGTCTACTGGCCGACCTGGAGCGAGTGCAACGTTCACCGTTCGCCGATCGCAACGTCCCAACTCCGTCGGACGGGGATCGCTCCCGACCATCAGACATTTCTCACGCTCGTCGAGCGATGCCGCGAAACGATCATCGCTGGCCTTGGTGAGCGTGAGCGGCGGCTCGCCCGACGGACCTGAAATCAGCGGAGACCTCGCAGCGTCACCCGTGCGCTCATCCGCTGGTCGATGACTCCCCGCTGGCGCCCGCCAGTTGGATGGGACCACTTGAGGGGGTTCTCGCCAGCTAGATAGGACC
>CALMIW010000435.1 GCA_937864275.1 uncultured Dehalococcoidia bacterium | reverse complement strand
CCTACACGACGCTCTTCCGATCTGAAGATGAGGCAGGCCGGCGAGCTGAGCGCGGCGGAGTTCGAGTCACTGAAGGGTGAGATCGTCCGGCGGGCAACGGACGGGGTCTAGCTGGCGCGCACGAGCTTGTCGGGGTTGCGCATGGAGTAGAGCCGCGTCACCTGGCCTTCGGCCACTTCGAGCAACATGACCGTGTCGACCCGGCCGCTCTTGTGGCGGAGGATGACGCCCGGCGAGCCGTTGATGTCGACCAGTTCGATGGAAGCGGGCGGGTTCTTCCGCGCGATGCCCATGGCGAAACGGGCGACGTGATCCGCGCCGGCAACGGGGTTGATGGCGGCCGCGGCCTTCCCGCCGCCATCGGAGTAGGCGACGACATCGGCGGAGAGGATTTCGAGCAGGCCGGCCATGTTGCCTTCGTTGGCCGCGGCGAGGAAACGGATGGTGAGGTCCCGGCGCAGGTTGTAGTCGGCGGTGTGCCGGTGCTGGCGCTCGGCGAGGCGCTGGCGGGCGCGGTGGAACACCTGGCGGCAGGCCGCTTCGGACTTCATGACGATGGGTGCGATGTCCGCGTAGTCGTAGTCGAACACCTCGCGGAGGAGGAAGACGGCGCGCTCGACGGGGCCGAGCTCTTCGAGCATGACCAGGAAGGCATAGCTGACGGAGTCCGCGGTGGCGGCGTGCTCCTCCGGCGATGGCGCTTCTCCCGCGCGGCGGATGAGCGGCTCGGGGAGCCAGGGACCGATGTACTGCTCGCGCTGGACGCGGGCCGACTTGAGGACGTCGAGGCAGATGCGCGTGACGACCGTGACGAGGTAGGCGCGGGGGTTCGCGATTTCGCCTTCGGCGGCGCGGTAGCGGAGGTAGGACTCCTGGACCGCGTCCTCCGCATCGCCAAGGGTCCCGAGCATGCGGTAGGCGACGCCGAAGAGGAGCGGCCGATGCTCCTCGAAGGCGGTATCGGCGGTCGATGGTGCGGCAGTCACGGCGACCATGCTACGAAACGCCCGCAACGGCGAGCGCGGGCGGCGCGGCGAGCCATTCGGAGACCGCGGCGGCGGCCTGGCGGGCGCTGCCGAGCGTCCCGTCCGCGAGCCAGCCGCCCTGGCCCACCCAATCGCCGGCGACGAAGAGGCCGTCTGCGCCGGGGACCGTCGGTGCAGGTCGTCCGGCGATGCCGCCTTTCGCCGCGCGAGGGAGGGCGGACTGCACCATCATGTTCGGAAGGTACTGGCGGTGTTTCTCGGCCTCGCGCCCCCCCCGCTCGAACAGGGGGGAGACCGCTTCCAGGTTCGCGAGGGCGGAACCAGGTCGAGGAAGGCTTCGAGCTCGGCCAGGTCGCGGGCGGGATCGTGGGGTTCGCCGGCCGGGAGATATTTCGCGACCGAAGCGAGGACGCGGCCGTCCGGCGCGAGCTTCGCCCAGAGGGAGTGCGCGGAGAAGTACAACGTCGAATCGATGCCCAGGCCGAAGGTGCGGCGGGGGTTGGGCAGGCGGGTGAGGCCGACATCGAGGCAGGCGGCTCGTGCCGGGATGGCCTGCTCGGCCGAGAGTGCGAGCGATTCGTGCCAGCCGCTGAGGTCCCGAGCGACTTCCGGCGGCACCGCGAGGACGACGGCATCGGCGGCCACGGGTTCGCCGCCGGCAAGGCGCAGGCCGCTGGGACGCCCGGCCGCATGCGCAAGACCTTCCACG
>CALMIW010000434.1 GCA_937864275.1 uncultured Dehalococcoidia bacterium | reverse complement strand
TCCAGGCCGCAACCCAGGAGGCCGTCAACGTCATGGCGGTCGGCGTCCGCGATGTCGAAGAGGGCCGTGAAGTGACCGCCGGCGCGGGCCACGCGCTCGAATCGATCATCACCTCGGTCCGCGAGTCCGCCGTCCAGATGCAGCAGATCGCGAAGGATGTGCAGGACCTTGCCGGCGGCGCCGCGCGCATCGTCGCCAGCGCCGACCAGATCGCGTCCAGTGCCGTCGAATCGGCCGCGGCTGCCACCTCCATGGCGACCGGCACCAGCCACGTGACCGAGGCCATCCTCCAGGTATCGGCCACCAGCGAGCAGACGTCCGCTTCCGCAGAGGAGGTCTCGGCCTCCACCGAACAGCTCTCGGCCCAGGCCCAGGAGCTCGCTGCCACCTCCCACCAGGTGAAGTCCGTCGCCGAGGGCCTCGCGCAGGCGGTGGCGAGGTTCAAGATCGCGGCCTGATTGCCGGCCTCGCACACGAGCCGACAAAGAGGGGCGAGACGCACGTCTCGCCCCCTCTCCTCGTCTCGAATCTTTGCGTTCCCGGCCTCCCCGGCCGGGATGCCTGTGCTACCATCCACACTCCGGGCAACTGGCGAGTTCGCGGAGCACCGCGAGGGAACCCGGTCTATCGCATGGTCGCTCGCCTGGGCCGAAGGTCTCGTCGCATACGCCGCGCACGGGGCCTTTTTCGTTCCCCGAGGGGAAGGGCCCGGCACTCAGTCTCCGGCCCCTCCACCTCACCGCTCCACCGGAGGTGACCCATGCGTGCTCTACTCGGCGTCTACGACAAGACTGGCATCGAAGACTTTGCCCGCTGCCTCGTAGCCCAGGGTTGGGAGATCGTCTCCACCGGCGGCACCTTCGCCGCCCTCGAGAAGGCCGGCGTCCCGGTCCGCAAGGTCGAAGACATCACCGGCTTCCCCGAGATGCTCGATGGCCGCGTGAAGACGCTCCACCCCGTCGTCCACGGCGGCATCCTCGCCCGCCGCGACCTCCCCGAGCATATGGCCGCGCTCGCCGAACACGGCATCGGCGGCATCGACCTCGTCTGCTGCAACCTCTATCCCTTCGTCGCGACTGTCACGAAGCCGGGTGGCGTCAGCTTCGAAGAGGGCATCGAGAACATCGACATCGGCGGGCCCACCATGCTGCGCGCGGCCGCGAAGAACCACAACGACGTCATCGTGGTGGTCAGCCCCGACGACTATGTGCCGATCCTCAACCACCTGAACGACGATGGGGGCGTCTCGCAGGAGGCTCGCCTTCACCTCGCCTACAAGGCTTTCGCCCACACCGCCGCCTACGATTCCGCCGTCTCCGAGTGGCTCCACGAACAGGCCCACCCGGGCGAGACGCCGAAGTCGCTGACCGTCCCCATGAAGCTCGCCCAGGAGCTCCGCTACGGCGAAAACCCCCACCAGTCGGCCGCCTTCTACACCGACCAGTCCCTCCGCGAGCACGGCCGCGGCGGCATCGCCACCGCCGTCCAGCACCACGGCAAGGAGATGTCCTACAACAACTACCTCGATGCCGACGCCGCCTGGAACTGCGTCAACGACTTCACCGGTCCCAGCTGCGTCATCGTGAAGCACACCAACCCCTGCGGCGTCGCCACCCGCGAAGACCTGCTCGAAGCCTACCGCCTCGCCGTGCGGGCCGACGCCACCAGCGCCTACGGCGGCATCGTCGCCTTCAACCGCGTCGTCGATGAAGCGCTCGCCCGCGAGCTTCGCGAGTTCCGCAGCCCGAACGACGGCGAAACCCGCATGTTCTACGAGATCGTCGTCGCCCCCGGCTACACGCCGGAGGGACTGACCGTCCTGAAGGGCAAGTCGAAGGACCTCCGCATCCTCGAAGCACAGCCTCACGCGCCCGGCGGCAAGTCGTACCGCCAGGTTGGCGGCGGCTGGCTTGCCCAAGACGCCGATGACCGGACCCCCGAGGAGATCGAATTCAAGGTCGTCACCGAGAGCCAGCCCACGCCCGCGGAGCTCGAAGACCTGAAGTTCGCCTGGCGCTGCGTAAAGCACGTGAAGAGCAACGCCATCACCGTTGCGAAGGACGGCCGCCTCCTCGGCATGGGCAGCGGCCAGCCGAACCGCGTGAAGAGCGTCGAAATCGCGATGGAGAAGGCCGGCGACGAAGTGGCCGGGGCCGTCCTCGCCAGTGATGCCTTCTTCCCGTTCGCCTGGGGCGACTCCATCGAGAAAGCCTGCCAGGCCGGCATCAAGGTCATCGTCCACCCCGGTGGCTCCCTCCGCGACCAGGACGGCATCGACTGCTGCAACCAGTACGGCGTCACGATGGTCCTCACCGGCACCCGCCACTTCCGCCACTGAGGCGGGCCAGCCATGGCCCGCGTGCGCACCCCAACCCGAAACGCCGCGCGGAACACCGGGGGCGGCACTCACCACGCGAGGCATGACTGCCTCGCCTCAACCCACGGGTCGCGGGTCCTCCAAACGCCCCGGCTGGATCCGAACGCCGCGAATGCGAACAATGCCGGCAACACATCGGCAGAGGCATTCAATGCAATTCACTTCCGAAGTCACGGAGCACGGAGTCAGCGAGCGCGCGTTCGAACTTGAGGTCGCCGGGGAGCGCGTCCCGGGCATCATCTGGACACCCGAAGGTGCGGTGGGCCCGCGCCCCGTAGTGCTCATGGGCCACGGCGGCACCCAGCACAAGCGGGTCGATACGCTCCTCGCCCGTGCCCGCGCGTACGCCCGCCACCAGCGCTGGGCGGTGGTCGCGATCGACGCGCCGGGACACGGCGACCGGACCACGCCGGAGGCGGCGGCTGCCGCGCGTGCAAATATCCAGGCCCGCATCGCCGGCCGTACCCAGGGCTTCGACCCCGAACGGATGCGGGAAATGGCCCAGCGCACGCTGCGGGCCGTCCCCGAATGGCGGGCGACGCTTGATGCGGTCCGCACACTGCCCGAAGTGGGCGAGGGCCCGGTGGGCTACTGGGGCGTCTCCATGGGGACATCGATTGGCGTGCCGTATCTCGCGTCTGAGTCCCGGGTGCAATGCGCCGTACTGGGCCTCAACGGCCTCCGCTCGGGCATGGATGAGTTCGCCGCGCAGGCGGCGAGCATCACGATCCCGCTGCTCTTCGTCTTCCAGCGTCACGACGAACTGGTGAACGTGGAGGCCGGCCTGGCCCTCTTCGACGCTTTCGGCGCGAAGGAGAAGACCATGCACATCAACCCCGGTGGCCACGTCGGAATCCCCGCGCACGAACGCGAGGAGTTCGAGCGCTTCTTCCTGCGCCACCTCGGGCCCGGCGGACGCTAGCGACCCATCGGAGGTATCGGCGAGGGAATCAGAGGACCCGCAGTGATGCGGGTCAGGGATATCCCCGGACCCCGTCGCCCACAGCTATCGGGTAACCTACCGCCGTGGCGGAACCCAACCTCTACTCGGAGCGGTCCCTCATGGCCGCGCCACCCCTGGCGTTCGATGAGCCGATCCGGCGGCGCCTGGAACTCGCGGTGGCGGAGGTCTGCGCGTTCCGCGGATGGAACCTGCATGCGTGTCACTGCCGCACGAATCCCCTGCCTTGGGTGCTCACAGCCGAGGCGTCCGTGGCGAAGGTGCTCCACGAGGTGAAGTCCATTGCAACACGTAGACTGCGTGCATCTCGCCTCGTCGGCGCCCGCCAGCCAGTCTGGGCGGAACACGGCAGCACCATCTACCTCTGGAACGAGGATGACGTCCTGGCCGCAAGCGAGTATGTCGTCAGCGGCCAGGGGACGGATCTGCCGGGAAGCCTGCGCCCTGGCCCGTGGCTCAATGGATTCAGGCCGGAAAACCCGTCGTAGGCGGGCAGGCAGACCCTGACCCGCATTACTGCGGGTCCTCTGAGTACTCGGGCCGCTGGTTCCTCCGGCCCGAAACCCCTACCGGATCATCATGCTGCTCTCGGGGTGGATCCCCAGGTACACACGCCCCGATTCCTGCAGCGCGTGATCCTGGAGCACCGTGTGCTGCCCGGCCGTGTGCACGTCGCGCAACCGCCGGTCCAGCGTGCCCTTCGAATACAGCGCGTTGCTCCCCCCGGCCTTGTACATCGCGTCCACCACCTCGATCGACCGTTCGACCGCGCCGACCTGCGCGGCATTGAGCTTCGCCTGGGCCAGCTTCGAAGGAGCGTTGCCCGCCGACATCTCCTGCCAGATCTCGCGCATCGCCTCGTGGTAGAACGCGCGCGCCTGTCCGTAGGCGATTTCCGCGCGCGTGATGCCCACCTGCAGCCAGTCCTTGTCGCGGATCAGCGTGCGGCTCCCATAGGCGGTCTTCGTCGCCGAGAGCGCGATCACGTCGTCGATGGCGCCGCGCGCGATGCCCAGGGCGACCGCGGCCAGCTTGAACGTGAACAGGAACGGGTAGCGGTACAGCGGCCCGTCGATGTGCATTTCCGAAGGGAACAGCCGAAACGAATGCGATTCCGGCACGAACAGCGAATCGACGGCGATGTCGTGGCTCCCGCTCCCGCGGACGCCTGTCGTCGTCCAGGTGTCGAGGATCTGCGCCTGCTCCGCCGGGAGTGCCACCACCCGCACCTCCGGCATCCGCTCCGTCGCCATGCGCGGACCCTGCTCCGTCGTCGCGACGCAGGCCAGGAGGAACACCGCGGAGTGCGTGCACCCCGATGCGAACGTCCAGCGGCCGGAGACCCGGTAGCCACCGTCGACCACGGACGCTATCCCCGAAGGGCTGCCAACGAATGCCGTCGACCGCCAGGTGTCGGTGAAGAGTTCGCGGGCGGCGGCGTTTTCGAAGAAGCCTAGGACATAGCCGGTGTCGCAGCCGATCATCGCCGCCCAGGCCGGCGAGGCGTCTGCCGTTGCCAGCAGTTCGATGCCCTCGAGCTGGGTCACGGGGTCGAGTTCGAGCCCGCCCCAATCCTTCGGTACGCCAACCGCGAACATCCCGGCGTCCCGCACCATGCGTTCGATGTGCGACGGAAGCCGCCGGGCCTCCTCGATTTCGCTGGCGGCCGCGAGGATAGGCCCGAGGAGCGAGCGGACACCTTCGAGGTACTCGGCGGCGGTCAGCGTGGGACGCGTGGCTGGCTGCATTCGGACTCCGGGGCTGCAAAGTTCGCGAAAGCGTAGCACCCCGCCCTCGCGATGGGCCGCTACGCCCCGATCGCCTTCTTCCGCTCCCGGTAGGCCCTCATCTTGCTGCGGGTCCCGCACGAGGCCATGTCGCACCACTTCTTCGAGCCGTTCTTCGATTCGTCGTAGAACGCCCATCCGCAACCCTTGCAGGCCTTGAACCGGGAGAACTCGCCCGATGTCGTCGCCCGGTAGCCGATGGCCAGGAAGTTCGAGAGTGCCCGGGCGACCCCGGTCCCGCCGGGTGCGATCGCGAGCCCGCCCGGCGCCACCGTTACCTTCAGGGGTGCCCGCGCGTTTAACTCGTCGATGGCTGCCTGCGTCCGAGGATCTGGGCCGCCGTCCGTGTTCCCGCAGAGGTTGCGCGAGGCGGCGCGCAGGTGCCGCGCGAGCCGGACGTCGTCGTCCGTCACCTGCTCGTCTGGCTCGAGCAGGCCCAGCCCGACGAGCCATTCCTTGAGCTTCGGGGGACTGTCGATGGCGTCGGTGTCGCCTCGCGTCCAGAGGAACTGAAGGAAGAGGTCGCGCTCGGCGGGATCCATTTCGCGGCAACCATAGCATATGTGGCCAAGGTCACGTAACCGGTATTTTGCGTTGACAGGTAACTTTGTTACCGGCTACGGTCGTTATCAGTAACACGGCGTAGAGAGAGGAGCTCACCAATGGAATACGTCGACCTCGCCCTGGAGCGCATCAAGAGCCTCGACCGCGAGCGCAAGGGCATCCTGCTCGCCGCCGAAGCCAAGCGCCTCGGGGTCACACGCCCCTGGTCCATGGTGGCTGCCTTCGATGGCATGCTCATCCGCATGGGCAAGGGCGCGACCCGGCGCCAGGCCCGCCGCAAGTTCGCGGCCAACGGCCGAACGCTCGTTTCGTAACCGGCACCGCCCAGTTCACGTCACGGCGCCCGGCTGAATTTCAGCCGGGCGCTTCTGCGTGCACGCAGGCGAAGTTTCCGCCCTTCGAACAGCGATTGATGGCCCCACGGTCATCCTCCACTGCTCCGCGCCGGCGGATGATCGTGGGCGATGCGGCCCGCCGCTGGAGGGTCTGGAGGCTTGGAAACGCAAACCGTCTGCGGGAAGTGCGGCACGGCGCTGGGCAGCGACGCGAAGTTCTGCCGCGCCTGCGGGCAGGCTGTCGCGTGCCCCTCGTGCGGTGCCCAGGTCGCGGCCGGCGCGAAGTTCTGCAAGGCGTGCGGCCAGGCCGTCGGGCAGGGTGTCGTTGGAGTTCGCGCCGCCACCCCTCAGGCCGCGGACTCGGCGCCTGCTCAGAAAGCTCCGCCCCGGCGCAAACGGCCGCTGGGACGGCGGACGCTTGGCGTCGCGGGGACGGCTGTCGTCGCGACCATCGGCATCGGTCTCGCTGCGATGATCGTACTCCGTGGCGGGGGCGAGAAGGACGCCGATGACGACGAGCCCGCCAACGCCCAGGAGAGCACCGTCGTCGTCCTCGAAGATGTCCCGGGTGAGGGCGCGACCCGGCCCCATCTTCGCCTCGAGCACCCCGCTGGCGCCGTCGCGGATGTCCCGGGCGGCCCGGTCGTCTTCGGCGAGGGCGTAGACCTGAAGCGCATCCAGGTCGCGGACGCGAGCCCGGCCTGGGATCGTGGCGGCGTCGCCTGGCGGTTCGAGTCGGTCGCCGGCATCACCATCGCGGATGCCGTCACGGTCGACCTCCCGGCTGCCGGCTCGCCGGGCGAGACCGTCATCGCCCAGTCGCAGCTCGGGGCGTGGATCGAGATCCCGTCCGAGGCCGTCTCCCTGCCGAACGGCAAGCCCGGCCGCCGCCTGGAAGTCCGCGACATCCCGGCGCCGTGGGTGGTCGCTGTTGCCACCCCGAAGGCGGGGTTCGCCGGCGCTGCCATGGAGAACGAGGCGGTCCGCCTCGAAACGCTCTACTGGACCGATCGCGCCGCCTGGCAACGGGAGGTCGAAGCATGGCTCCCCCAGGCTGAAGCGGTGCTCGCCGACCACCCTGAGGGGTACGCCTCGCTCCTGGTCCAGTCCCGCACTCCATCCGACTTCGCGACCGATCTCGAAAACGCCCTGCGGCTCCTCGGCGGCGCTCGAATTGCGATGGTCGGTTCTGGCGCGATGCTCGCGGGTGGACCGTTCACGGCGTCCCTGCCAGGCACCGGGCTGACCGGCTTCCAGCTCTACGTCGCGGGCATCGATAGGCTCGCGCAACTCCGCGCCGAATGGGTGCTCGCATGGAAACGCTGGGTCGGCGAAGGCTACGCGCTCGATGAGATGCTCTTCGACTCCAGCGGCACGACCGTCGAGCAGGCCCTCGAATCCGCGCTCTACGCATGGGCGCCCTGGGGCGTCGATTTCACCCGCTGGCTTGTCCGCACGCAGGCGCTCCCGGCCTTCGACCTGCGCGTCCTCCGTCCCTACGGCGAGCTCTACTTCACCGATGCCGTCATCACAGGCGCCGGCAGCGAATCGCACCCGGAGATGGAGACCGCCATCGCCGCGGCTTCGAAACCCTTCGTCGCCGGCAGCGTCAATGTCATCCGTTACCTCCGGGTGTATTCCACCTGGGCAATCGAAAGCACTTCGTGGATCGACACGCTCCGCTCCTGGAAGGAAAGCGTGGACGACTGGATCGAGAAGTGGGAAGTAGCGGCTGCCGCGGTCGGCCTGCTGGTGGGCACGGTCACCCCGGCGGGCTTCGCGGTCACTGCCGGCCTCTACGCCACCGGCGGCACCGACACCCTCGTTGACTACCTCGGCGGTCTCTATGCGGAAGAGGGAGACGGACAGGCGTGGGCTGAGTTCGAGGTCTTCGGCGACGAGATCGGGGCGGGACTCGCCGCGCCGCTGGCCCTCGCCTGGGCCGAAAGCAAGAGCCCCGACTTCCACTCGCTGCTGACCGACGAAGATGACGCGGTTTTCGAACTCAAGCTGGAAAAGGCCGAGATGATCTCGAAGATCATCGACATCACCCTCACGATCGCCGCGATCAATACCGACTGGTACATGCTCAAAGATGTGCGCGCCATCAGCGCCGGCACCCAGGGATACTGCCCCGCCGGCGATTGCGGCGTCCTCACGAGCACGGCGATCCCGCCAATCCAGGCGCTGGCAATCGTTGAAGGCACCCTCAA
>CALMIW010000433.1 GCA_937864275.1 uncultured Dehalococcoidia bacterium | reverse complement strand
TGGCTGGCCGGGCCGATGAACTTCGAAAGCCAGGGCTACCTCACCTCGTGGGCGCCGCTGTTCTTCTTCACCCTCGTGTTCGCCATCTCGATGGACTACACGGTCTTCCTCCTGGCCTCGGCGCGTGAGCACTTCGAGCGCTCGAAGGATGGGGCCGAAGCGGTCCGCGGCTCGATCGCGCACACCGGCCGCCCGATCGTCGCCGCAGCCGCCGTGATGATCGCGGTGTTCTACACCTTCGCCATCGCCGGGCCGCTCCCGATGAAGGAGATGGGGATCATCCTCGGCACCGCGGTGCTGATCGACGCCTTCCTCGTCCGCCTCGTCCTCGTCCCGGCCGTCCTCTACCTCGCCGGCGACAAGGCCTGGTGGCTCCCGCGCTGGGCCGACCGGATGCTCCCGGACGTGCGGTTCGCCCACTAAGCCCATCCCCCGAAGCTGCTGGGCCTCTCTCCCCAACCGGAGCGGGGCCCAGCACGACGACACTGAAAGGACATTTCGATGACGAACGCACCCACCCTCGAAGGCAGCGCCTTCTCCCGGTTCATGGCCTCTGGCTGGGGCCGCCTCGTCCGCGTGGGGATTGGCCTCACGATCATCCTCGCCGGCCTGTTCGCCATCGGCGGCGGCGCCGGGCTGGCAGTGGCCGCCTTCGGTCTGTTGCCGATCGCGACCGGCGTCTTCAACCTCTGCCCCATCGCCCCGGCCTGGGGCGGCCACTTCCTCGGCACGAACTACTGCCCGTCGCGGAAGGCGAAGTAGCCAGCAAAAGGCCGAATTTGCGGGTACCCGGCCGGGCAGTCCCTGCGCCGGCCGGGCGCCTATACTGAGACCAAGGAGTCATCACATGGAACCAGTGCTCTGTTACCGCATCGATGCTCCGCTGGCGGATGCCGAGGCATCCGTCCGCGGCGCTCTCCAGAAGGAAGGCTTCGGGATCCTCACCGAGGTGGACGTGACCGGGGTCCTGCGCGCGAAGCTGGGCGTCGAGACGCGGCCCTACAAGATCCTCGGGGCATGCAACCCCTCGATCGCACACCGGGCGATGGGCGCCGACCCACGGGTCGGTGCGTTCCTGCCCTGCGGCCTTGCGATCTACGAAGAGGAAGACGGCCACACCACGGTCTGCCTCCAGAACCCGTCGCTGATCTCCGAGACTTTCCACACGCAGGGGCTGGAAGAAGCCGCGAACGAAGCGCAGGACCGCCTTGTGGCGGCGTTGCGGAGCGTCGCAACCCCGGCGTAGGCGTCCGGCTCCCGCAGGACCTAACCGACACGCCTCTCCCGAATGCCGGGGGAGGCGTGTTTTCTTGCTTGCCGGAGGATTGGACGGCCGGGCGGCCGGAGCCTGTCCTACTGGACGTCGCGCTTCGCGAGCCAGGCGGCCCAGAGGGCGTCGCGCTTCTTCGCTCCACGCGCGTAACCGAACTGGGCGAACAGGAACGGCCCGAAGAACTGGGCGAGGAAATAGCCGCCGAGGAGCAACTCGGCGAACGCCAGCGCCGGGTGGCCGAGGAGGCCAGGCCCCCAGATCACCATCAGGATGAAGATCACCGAGGCGAGGATGAGGCCGGTGAAGGCGCCGGTATGGACCCAACGGGCTTCGGTGGAGGCCTTGGCCTTGTAGGCGGCGAGGACTTCCTGCGGGATCTCGGCGACCGCCGGCATCTCGGCGGTAGCGGTATGGCAGAATGGGCAGACGGTGTCGTCGTTGCGGAGGCGGGCGTAGCAGAAGCCACAGAAGCGGCCGGCGGCGGGCACGCGGGGGGCGAGCCGCTCCTCCATCTTCTCCTGCAGCTGATCGAGGTAGGGGTACGGCGTCTCGTAGCCGGCCGTGCCTCTCAGGTCCGGGCGCGAAGTGACTCCTGGGGTGGTCTCGGCCATCGGTTTCAGTGTATCGCGTGGTTTCGAACGGGCGCGGCGCTAGGAGGCCGAGCTGTACCGTTCGGCGAAGTCGGTTTCGTTGAGACGGGCGCCATGGCGGCGTTCGCTCACCTGCAGTTCCATCCGGGTGAGCTGTGCCAGCCCCTTGCGGGTGTCGCTCGCCACGCGGGCCTTGTCCTGGCGCTTCAGGCGGAACTTGAACAGCCAGTAGGTGAACGCCTTCCACTGGGCATAGGAGACATCGTGGTTGAGCAGGGTGCCGGTCTCTTCGTAGTGGGCGGCGAAGAGGTCGTCGCGGCTGAGGCCGTAGACCCGCTGGAACATCGTCTCATCGACGCGGAGGTCGGCGCCCCAGGCCCGGGAGCGCCCCTCCTTGTGGATTTCTTCTTCCACGGAGAGCTGGAGCGCTTCTTCCACGAGGACGCCGTAGAGGAAGTTGAGGTGCGCCCTGTGCTTCGCCTTGCCGAGGCGCGCGGAAAACTCATGGTCATCGATATCGAGGGGCCAGCGGTTTTCCCAGAGGAGCGCTTCGCGCTCGGCCGGCGGGACGAGGTCGGGAACTTCATCGAGCAGGCGTTCCGCGAGCAGGAGCCAATCGAAGGCTTCGCCACGGATGAGGTAGGTGTAGGTGCGGTTGCCGATGCGCTCATCGGGAATCCGCCAGCGCGCGACGGCATCGAGCAAGGCTTCGAACCAGTGCTCTCCATCGAGGATGGCCTGGCGCATCCGGAAGACGACTTCGCCCGGCGCCGGGAGCATCGGCTCCTCGATTTCGCCCTCGATCAGGGGTGGGGATTCAGTTTGAGCGGCCACGCGGATCCTTATGGTATCAAACTCCTCCGGAGCCTCCAGAGGCGAATGCAAAGGGATTCTGGCTAGTTATCGTCAATTCTTAGTAAGAGGTTACAGAGCGGTTACACCCTCTCAGGGGTTCCCCTGATATCCGCCCGCTGCCCGGGGCGGGACGATCGGTATGCGCCTTCAATTACGTTCTCGGAGGTACATCGGATGCGTGTTGTGTGTGCCTGGTGTGGTGATGTGATGTCCGATGGTACGGGCCCGGTATCCCACGGGATCTGCCCTGGATGCTCGATGCGGGTAGAGCGCGCCTTTTACCGTTCACTGTTGAAGAAGCGGCGGCCGCGCGCCCCGCGGGGGCTGCAACAGCACCGCGTGCCGACGCTGCCTTTGCCCGGCTTCTTCACCCACGGCACGGCCTGATTCGAGGCCGGGAGAATCCGGCATCCGCTCGATGCCGGGCCCGATCCGCCGCGCTGGCGGCGGGTGAGCATCTCGGGTGATGGAATCGAACGCGTCGGCGTCCGAGGGGCGGCTCTGCGGGGACTTCGGGGTGGAAGGCGCCTGGGACTGCGGCCGCTGGGACGTGCCCGAGCCGGGCCGGGTCTGCTGTTCGAGTCTCATGGAACTGCTCCTGTTCGCTGGTTCGCCGCCGGTCCGCGGCTCTGAGATCGACGGTAGGAGCGACTATCCCCGGGCGCTGTGAGCCGAGGCACACAGGGCCTCGTCCTTTGGTCGGAGGGGAGCCCGGACAGGCAGGAGGCGTGTTAAGCGGAGCGGCGCACCTGGCTCCAGGCGCGGGCCGGCAGGTCTCGCAGGTGAACGTCGCCCATTGCCCGGACGAACATCCAGGACAGCACCACCACGACGCCGCCCATCACCATATCGAAGAAGTAGTGATTCCCGGTGACCGTGACGGCCCACCACATGAGCACCGACATGGCGACCGCGGCCGTCCGGGTCCAGCGGCTCGTCGTGTTCGTCCAGACAGCTATGGAGGAGAGCAGGATCCAGCCAAAGTGGAAGCTGGGAAGAGCGGCGTAGTTGTTGACGAAGGGGCCGGGCTGGAAGTAGCTGACGTTGCTGGTCGCGCCATGCACCGTGTCGATGAACCCGAAGTCGTAGCCGTAGCTCTCCATCAGGCGGGGCGGCGCGGCGGGCCAGACCCAGTAGGTCACGATGCCGATGATGGCGGAGACGATGAGGACGTTGCGCACGAAGCGGAAGCGGACCGGGTCCCTTAGGGCGAGCCAGACGGCAATAGCGACCATGACCGGGTAGTGGCCCCAGGCGTAGACGAAGTTCGCGACCGACATGGCCCAGGGGAAATCGAGGAAGGCCGACTGCCAGCGGACCTCCTGGAAGACTCCGAGCCGGGATTCGACGCGGATGAGGGTGAGGCTGCGAGAGACCGAGCCTTCGACGTTATCCGGGCGGATGCCCCGAAGCAGGAAGTAGACGGACATGATCGCCGCGGTGAGTGTGAGTTCGGCAGCGGCGACGCGGATGCGCTCGGTGACCCGGACACTGCGGGTTTCGGGCTGCCCTGGCGTGATGATGGCCACACGACCGTCCTCTCCCTGGCCCCGGCCGCACGCCGGGTGGTGAATGACGCTTGAGTATCACCCTATCAACCCCGGCTGTGGCCGACAAGGGCCAATTCCCCACCACGGTATGCGATCTGCGTCTGTTGCGGATTCTCGCCAGCGCGAGCGTGGCACGGGCGCTGCGGGTTGCGTACCATCCTGTGCACCTGCGCGAGGCAGGTATGGAGTGCCGCCCATGCATCACGATCCTGAATTCTCCTGGTTCCTGCCGACCTCCGGGGACCTCGAATCCTTCGGTTACGACGGCGTGCAGCGCGCCGCGACGCTGGACTACCTCATCCAGGTTTCACGCGCGGCCGAAGCGGCCGGGTTCGTCAGCGTCCTCATCCCTGTGGGGGACGCCTGCGAGGACGCATGGGTGGTCGGCGGCATGATCGCGGCGAAGACCGACAAGCTGAAGATGCTGGTCGCGGTGCGCCCGGGCTTCGTGGCGCCCGTGGTGGCGGCGAAGATGGTCAGCACCTTCGACCTGATGATGCCCGGCCGGCTGCTGGTGAACGTGGTTACCGGCGGGTTCCCGGCCGAACTCGCGGCGGACGGCGACTTCACCCCGCACGACGAGCGCTACGAGCGCACGGCCGAGTTCATCGACGTCATGAAGAAGTACTGGACGGAGCGCAAGTTCGACCACCAGGGCAAGTTCTACCGGGTGGAAGGCTGCAAGCCGATGGTGAAATGCGCGACGCAGCCCTACCCGAAGCTCTACGCGGGGGGCGCGAGCGGACCGGCCGAGGACATTTTCGCCCGCGAGATCGATACCTACCTGCTCTGGGGTGAATCGACCCCGCAGATGGCCGAGCGCATCGCCCGGATGAAGGAGAAGGCGGCGGCGAACGGACGCGAGTTGCGCTTCGGCGTGCGCTTCCACGTGCTTTCGCGGGATACGCACGAAGAAGCCATCGCCGCGGCGGAGCAACAGATGGCGGGTGTGACCGCGGAGCAGGTCGCTCGCGTGCAATCGGTGCTCACCGCGACCGACTCGGCCGGCGAATCGCGCCAGCGGGCGTTCGTCGCGAGGGAAGACCTGTGGGTGGAGCCAAACCTCTGGGCGGGCGTCGGGCAGGTGCGCCGGGGCATCGGCGTTACGGTGATCGGCTCGCACGAAGAGGTGGCGCGCAAGTTCCTGGCCTTCCACGACATGGGGCTCTCGTTCTTCATCCTGAGCGGCTACCCCACCTGGAAGAAGCGGAGAATGCGGGGCGGACGTGGATGCCGCGGTTCTACGAGCTCCTTCGGCAGCGCGAAGCGAGCCTGGCGGCGGGGTAGCAAGCGAGGACGAAACGTTGGAGGAGTGTAGGAAACCCTTACCGGTTCGCGCGCGTTTAGCGCGGATGGGGCATACTGAGGTGGAGTGAGGTTGGATTACACATGACCGCCACCACTGAAGACCGCGACGAGCCCATCCAGGTTTCCGTCCCGACGACGAACAGCGAACTGGTTTCGATGCCGCGCTGCAAGCGCTGCAACCTCCTCTACATGGTGAACAAGTCCACCAGCGCGCTGAAGCTGACGTACTGCAGTTTCCTTTGCGAACTCGGCGACCTCGGGTTCAGCATGCAGGGTCTCGAGCAGATGGAACGGGCCGCCAAGGCGGAGCCCGCACCCGAAGCGGAAGCAGCCCCGGAGCCCGAGCCGGAGCTTTCCGGCAGCGCCGCGATCATCTAGTCCGAGTCCGCGAACTCAGTTACAGCCCGGCACCCGCCGGGCTGTTTTTGCGTTCGCATCGGCGCTAGTCGAGATCGAAGTCCTGGGCATCTTCGAGGGCGAAGTCGCCGGCATCGTCGAGCGCGGCGCTGTGAAGTTCGAGCGTGCCGCCGTCCAGAAGCAGGCGGTCCGCAGGGAGGAGTGTACTGGCGCCTTCGTCGTCGAATTCGAGGAACGCCCCCGGATGGGGGCAGGCGGGGCACCCGTGCGCGCAATCCCGGCCGAGGTCCGGCGCAACGACTTCTTCTCGGGGGAAGACCGGGAAAGGAAGCGGCGCATTCGAGGCTCCTGGCGGCAGGTTCAGCGCTTTTGGAGGAGCCGGCCGTGCACCCTGTAGAGGTGATGCAGGCGCGGCGTATCTCGCAGGCGCCACTCAAGATCATCGATCCGCCGAAGCGTTTCAAGCCCCTCCCGGGCGAACACCCGGTCCCAGCCGGCTGCGGTCGTCGCCAGCCAGCGCTTCGGCGGGGTCGTCCCACCGTTCCAGGAGTCGGGCGAGGCGAACAGGACCAGGCCGCCGGGCTTGAGCAGCGCAAC
Source organism: uncultured Dehalococcoidia bacterium (assembly GCA_937864275.1). GTDB lineage: Bacteria > Chloroflexota > Dehalococcoidia > Tepidiformales > Tepidiformaceae > Amarobacter. The sequence continues at coordinate 1,696 of CALMIW010000433.1, read as the reverse complement.
GGCCTGGCGAAGCGCAACGGCCGGGTATGGCACCGCGTCGAGGACGTTCACGAGGGCCACAAGGTCGAAGCTGCCGGGCTCGAACGGCGGATCGAGGACGTTGGCCGCGACGAAGGATAGGCGCGACCCCGGCATGCCCGGCCGAACGCGCATCGGCGAGGCGGCGAACCTGCCGGCGTCGATGCGCACGGGGGCCTCGAACTCCTCTCCCCCGGCGGCACGCTCCGCCCAGCGAAGCAGATGGGCATCGAGGTCGATGCCGGCGACGTTCGCCGGCGCGCGCCGCGCTATCTCGAAGGCGAGATTCCCGGCGCCGCAACCGAGGTCGGCGACCGCGGCGGCCGGCCCCAAGTGCGGGAGCAGGGCTTCGCAGAGTTCGCCGTAGAACGGCTCTTCGCCATCCGCGCGCAGCGCACGCAGGAAGATGCCGGCGCGGGCGAGCGGTCCGAATGCGGGGGACGCGGGCACGAGGGCAGCGAGCATCGGCTGCAGCCCTCCCTGCAGCGGGAGCGGCCCGGGCGCATCGGACTCCGCGAGGCGTTCCCGAACGCCCTGCGCGACGACGGCGGGGATGCCGGGCGTCAGCCATGGGTAGCGCGCGCCGCAGGCCGGGTTCGCGCAATCAAGGTCTGGGCCGAGCCGCCACGACAGTCCCTCGCGCCGGCAGCCGGGACAGACCAGCGGCGGCCCCCGCCAACCCGCCGGCGACTCCGAGTCAGTCACCGACGCGGAGGACGACCTTGCCGAAGTTCTGGTTCGCGCCCATGTATTCCTGGGCGGCAGCGGCTTCGGCAAGCGGGTAGACGCGGTCGACAACGACCTTGATGCGGCCGCTGGCGATGTGCGGCAGCACGCTCTTTTCAAAGGCGCGGGTGGCGAGGCCTTTCTCTTCGATCGGGCGCCCTCGAAGGGTGGTGCCGCGCACCGAGGCGCGCTTCTGGAGGAGGACGCCGATGTTGGCGTTGGTGGAGTTGCCGCCCATGAGCCCGACGAGCACCATCCGGCCCTTCTGGGCGAGCGACTTCATGTTCCTGTCCCAGTAGTCGGCGCCGATGACGTCGAGGATGACATCGACGCCGCGACCGCCGGTGGCTTTGAGCACCTCCTCGGCGAAGTCCTGCTCGCGGTAATTCACCCCGATATCGAGCCCGAGGCTGGCCGCCTGGGCGAGCTTTTCGGCGCTGCCGGCGGTGCCGATGACGAGCGACGCGCCCAGCATCTTCGCGATCTGGGCCGCGGCGACGCCAACGCCGGAGCCGGCCGCATGGATGAGGACGGTCTCGCCGGCGACGAGGCCGCACTGGAGGAGGGCGTCGTGGGCGGTGATGTAGACCTCCGGGGTTGCCCCGGCCTCCTCCCACGAGAGGTTGGCGGGCACCTTCATGGCGAGACGGAAGTGGGTGACGATCTGCTCGGCGTAGCCACCGCCCACGAGGAGGCCCATGACGCGGTCGCCGGGCGAGAAGCCCTCGACGCGGGCGCCGGCCGCGAGCACTTCGCCCGCGTACTCCATCCCGGGGATGTCGAGCGGGGGCTTCGGGCCGGGCTGGGGATAGCCTCCCATGCGCTGGAGGATGTCGGCGCGGTTGAGCGCGGTTGCGCAAACGCGGACGAGGAGGTCTTCCGGGCCGGGGATCGGTTCGGGAACGTCCTGGAGTTGGAGGACCTCCGGGCCACCCGGCTTCGTGATGACAAC
>CALMIW010000432.1 GCA_937864275.1 uncultured Dehalococcoidia bacterium | reverse complement strand
GTTCGAACCCCCGGGCGGGAGGAGCTTCCCCGGGACCCGGTTGTCCGAACCGGCGCCCGCCCCGCCGCAGGCAGCTGCAAGGAGCGGCAGCACCAGGAAGCACGCGAGGAGCATCAGGCGCGTGAAGCGACGGCCATGCGTGGGACGCATACGGCTAGCGTGCCGGATGGTGTGCTAAGGGGTAAGCAACTCCCGGCGGGGCGTTAAGGCCAGGGAAGCGCGGCATCCGGAGAACCAACGAGGCCCCCGGTGCTCAATTCCGGGGGCCAGGCTGGAGAGGTAAACCAGGAGACGAGGAACGACGAAATCTAGACGGCGACTCCTTCGCGGGAACCGCGCGATGCGGCGGCCTTCCGCGAACCGAATACCCGGAAGAAGCGTCCCCGCACGGGGTCGGCTTCGGCAGGCGCATAGGCGAAGCCCGCCAGGTCGCCCGCGAGCCGCCCGAAGGCCAATGCCGCTGGCGTCCGCGGGGTGTAGAGCACCACCGGGATGCCGAGCTGGGATGCCTTCCGCACGTTGCGGTCGAAGGGCACTTCGTGATTCACCGCGTGGCTCACCGCGAACTCGACGTCCGCCTTCGAGGGCGCGCCATCCACGTCGTGGCCGTGGACGAGGGTGACGAGCACTTCCGCTTCCTTCCGGCCCTTCAGTTCCAGGTGCTCGATGAGCAGCGAGGTGTTCTTGAGGCTCGTCAGGTCCGTGCTGGTAACGACGACGACACGGTCGGCGATTTCCGTCGCCGCCCCGACGACGTCGTTGTAGGTGCCGGGCGTGTCGAGGATCACCATGTCGAACATGCCCGCGGCGAAGCGGACCATCTCCTGCAGCTGCTCTGTGGAGCAGTTCAGCCAGCTCCGGTAGTCGCGCGGGGCCGGGAGCACGAATGCGCCCGAATCGTGCCGGAGAAGCACCGAGCGGAAGGCGTCGCGGTCGAGGTAGGTGGAATCGCGCGCCACTTCCGAGACGGTGTAGTCCGGCTTCACATCCATCATCACCGCGACGTCGCCGAAGCGCGTGTCCAGGTCGATGAGGAGGACCGTCTTGCTCCCCTCGCTCGCGATCGCCGCGGCAAGGTTCGTGCTCGTCGTCGTCTTGCCGATGCCGCCCTTCTGGCCGATGACGGAGACAATCCGCCCCCGGTGCTCCGCATCCGGCACAGGCGCGTACGTGCGCCGGGTCATCCGGCGGGCCCGCTCAGCGATGTTCTTCATCTGCTGCCGGGTGATCTTCCCGTGGAGGAAGTCGTTCACGCCCGACTGCATCAGCCGGCGTTCCAGCGTCGGCGACCACGCGCTCGAGTAGGCCACGATCATCGAGGCGGGCGATTGCGCCCGGGCGAAGTCCACGACCTGCATCGCGCGCTGAATCGGCTGTTCGATGGAAATGAAGATGACTTCCGGCCGCATCTCCTGGATCGCCTGCTGCGCGGCAATGCCATGGGGCCGTTCCGCGCTCACCGAAATGCCGGCAGCTTCGAGTTTTCCGCGCATCAGTTCGCGGACGTGTTCATCGCTCTCAATCACCATTGCAGAGGGCGCTGCGGCACTCATTGGTCACCTTCCGTTTCCCGTTGTTCACCCGCTCGTCCATCGCATATTCACCGGCGGTTCACGGGTTGGGAACCCCCTCGCGGGCGCCCCCGACGAGTTCCTATGAAGTTCCAATCGGCCTGTCACCGTGCGTCCACGCGTTGTCCACCAAAACCGGCCGCGGCCCCGATTTGAGACGGTTTTGCAATGCGCCAACCAGTGGCCGCCCATCGAAGGGACCCGCCTCATCGGCCACAATGGGTCTGTGAAACGCCCAGCCCCATCGGTCGACACGCGCCCAGCAACGTCCGGGGAGTCGCGCGGCCCGGTCCTCGTCGTCGAGACGGACCCCGCCGTCCGCCGCATCCTCTCGCTGGTGCTGGAGGGAGCCGGCTTCGAATGCCTCTCGTGCGCAAGCGCGGAAGAGGCCCTCCGCATCGTCTCGGACCACCACCCGAAGCTCGTCGTCGCCGAAGCGCGGCTTGAGAAGCAGGGCGGATCGGAGCTGGCGCGCGCACTCGCCAACGAAGGCGGCTGGCGCCCCCGGGTCGCCCTCATGAGCGCCTACCCGCGCCGCCGCCGGGGCTACGAGGACTACTTCCTGGCGAAGCCGATCGCTTTCGACCGCCTGATACAGCTCGCCGAACTGGTCGACCACGAACCGGGCTGGTAAAGCCGTGCTCGCGACCGGGACGCCCCGCGGGGCGATACTCGAACCAATGGAACAAACGCACGGGCGGGGCCGCCTGCGGGAATTCGACCTGCTCCGGGGGGCGGCCATCATCGCCGTCGTCTACCTGCACGCCTATTTCACCCCCTGGCCCGAGGCATCTCACGATAGCCTTCTCGCCCTTCGCGCCGCGCACCTGGTTGCGCACGGCGCCGTCCCGCTCTTCCTCTTCATCGCCGCCTACCTCCAGGCATCCGGACCCCGAGAAGGGGTCGGCGCGCACCTCCGCCGGCGCTGGTGGTCCACCTGGCTGCCCGTGCTCGTCTGGATGGCAGCGACGCTCGCCTACCGGGCATGGGATCAGGGCGTCCATGGCACGCTCTGGCGCGACCTCGCCCTCTTCGATATCGCCGGCCAGTTCTACTTCGCCTGGCTGTTGCTCTTCTTCGGCGTCCTCCTCACGCAGGCCAGCCGTGTCCCCGACCGGTGGCTCTGGGCCATGGCCGGCATCGCCTTCGCGGCCAACCTCGCCGCCATCGCCTGGTACGAACAGCGCGATGCTATTGGCGGGCTCTTCGCGACCCTTGCCTACCGGAACCCGCTCGTGTGGGTCTTCTTCCCCGTCCTGGGCTATGCACTCGGGCGCCGGGGCATCCCCCATGCCGCCCCAAAGGCCGTCTACGCGGCGGTCGCCGTCATGGCGGGGGGCGCCCCCCCCCCCCCCCCGCGGGGGGCCCCCCCCGGCCGGGGGCCCGGGGGGCA
>CALMIW010000431.1 GCA_937864275.1 uncultured Dehalococcoidia bacterium | reverse complement strand
CTGCCGTAGGCTGAATGCCATGGCGTTCAAGTCCAGCATCCACATCAACGCGCCCGTCGAAGAGGTGTTCGACTTCTTTCGAGACCCGCGAAACTGGCGCGAGCTCGGAGAAGGCCCGGCATCGATCGGCGACGTCACGCTTACCGGTGAGGGCGTTGGCACACGCTACCGCTGGGCGGCGTCTTTCGGGCCGATCCGTCTCGAGGGTGCGAACGTTTTCACCGAGTTCGTGCCGCACCAGCGTATCGTCGACCAGTCGTCACGGTCGTTCGAAGGTGTCTGGACCTATTCGTTCGCGGCGGAGGACGGCGGGACGCGCGTGACGATGGAGAACCGGCAGGTCTCGTTCTGGCGCATTCCTCCCCTGAGCTGGCTCATGGACGCACTGGCGAGGGGCCATGGCGGCGTCCTCGCCGCTCTGAAGGCGAGGTTGGAGGCGCCGCGCTGAGGCGCCGTGCAGACCCGGGCCGCCTCAGGCGATGCCGAGTTCCGCCTCTGCCTCGCCAAGGGCTGCATCGAAGCGCGCGACGAGGTCGTCGCACTCCGCCTCGGAGATGACGAGCGGCGGCGCGATGTTCACGACCGTGCCCGCGCGGCAGAGGATACCGTGTCGCACGAGCGCGGCGGTGAGCTTGCCGGCCAGGTCGTCCGCTTCCGGGAACGGCGCCTTCGTGGCAGGGTCCTTCACGATTTCGACGCCGATGAGGAGCCCCTGGCCGCGGACTTCGCCGATTGTCGGGTGGTTCTCCTTGAGGCTGTTGAGCCGCTGAAGGAGGTAGGCGCCGTTGCGCGCGGCGTTTTCGACCAGGTTCTCTCGTTCGATGATCCGGAGGTTGGCGAGCGCGACCGCACAGGCGACTGGATGCGTCCCGAAGGTGATGCCGCCGGCGAAGGTGCGCGCCTTTTCGCCCTGGAACTCCTTCGCCACGCGGTCGCTCACGCCGACGGCGGCGATGGGCAGGTAGCCCGAGGAGAGCCCCTTTGCCATGGTCATGAGGTCCGGTTCGACATCGTAGAGCTCGGTTGCGAACCACCTGCCGGTGCGGCCGAAGCCGTTGATCACCTCGTCGGCGATGAGGAGGATGCCGTACTTGTCGCAGAGCTTGCGGATGGTCGGCCAGTACTCAGGCGGCGGCTGGGAGACGGCGTTTGCGGCCGAGATCGGCTCGGCGATGAAGGCGGCGATGGTCTCCGGGCGCTCTGCCTGGATGGTGCGTTCGATGGTGCGCGCGCAGAACGTGTCGCACGACGGGTAACTCTTTTCGAACGGGCAGCGGTAGCAGTTCACGTTCTCGACAAAGACGGAGCCCGGCATGAGCGGTTCCCAGGGTGCGCGGTTGATCGCCGCCGAGCCGTTCACCGAGAGGGCCCCGGCTGTCATGCCGTGGTAGGAGCCGCGGCGGGCGATGACTTTGTAGCGCTTCTTCTCGCCGATGTTGTACTGGTAGTTCTTTGCCATGCGGATGGCGGTTTCGACTGCTTCGGAGCCGGAGTTCACGAAGAAGACGCGGTTGAGGGACGGCGGGAGGATCCCGGCGAGCTTCTCGGCGAGGTCGATAGCGGGCTTGTTCGCGTAGGAGAAGGTGTTGGCGTAGGCCATCTCGCGCATCTGGGCCGCGGCGACCTCGGCGAGCTCCGCCCGCCCATGTCCGGCGTTGACGACCCAGAGGCCGGACATCGCATCGATAAACTTCCGGCCTTTGATGTCCCACAAGTGGATGCCTTCCCCGCGGACGATGACCTTGAGGCCGTCCTCCTTCTCCAGGTCGGTTTGCTGCTGCGTGTGTACCCAGAGGTGCTCGAGCCCGCGGCTGATGTAGTCCATCGGGTCGCCGTCGGGCGTTGCCGGGGAGATTGCTTCGGTGGTCGTCATTGCTCGGATCCTCCAGCGGGGATGAGGCCGCAACTATAACCCGGCGGCGCGAGGCCGAAGGTGAAGCGCCAGGGTGTGCGCCGATGGCTACTGGAGTGGTGGCGGCTCGTCCCCTCGCACCCAGCCGAAGAGAAGGAGGTCGTGGTAGGCGCCGGCGCGGAACTGAGCGCCGCGGGCGATGCCTTCGCGGCGGAACCCGGCCTTCTGCAATGCCCGTTGGCTGGCGGTGTTCTCAACGTCGCACGAGGCTTCGACGCGGTTCACGTCCGTGGTTGCGAAGAGATATTCGACCACGGCCCGGAGCGCGGCCGCCCCGTAGCCCTTGCCGCGCGCTTCCGGCGCGAGCGAGATTCCGAGCTGGTAGGCGAGCGAATCGGGCGGCGGGCCATACATGGCAGGCCGCCAGTCGACGGTGCCGATGGGTTCGCCAGCTTCGGTTTCCACGATGAGGGTGCCGTGCTGGCCGTCGATGAAGCCGTTCTCCACGCGCTCCGCGTTGGACTTCGGGGGCTGGCCGAAGTCGTTGAACTCGCCCTTGAACGCGAGCGACGCATCCCAGGCGTCGAGCATCGGCACATCGGCGGCAGCTGGGGCGCGCAGGCGTACGTTCGCGCTCATTCCTGGCGGACGATGCCCTCGGCGAGGAGTTCGGCGATGCGGTCTTCGCTGAAGCCGCATTCCCGGAGGACTTCGATGGAGTGCTCGCCGATGCCGGGCGAACGCCGTGGATAGCCGCCGGGCGTGCTCCCGAACTCTCCCAGGTACTTCGGCCCGCGAATCGCGCCGAAGGCCGGGTGGTCGAAGTCTTCGAAGTAGTCGTTCTCGTGCATGTAGGGGCTCTCGAAGACGTCGACCGTGGTGGTGACCGCGGCGGCGGGGACGCCCCTGGTGAGCAGGCGGTCGACGGCTTCGTCCTGGGAGATGGCCGCGAAGGCTTCGGCGAACTGGGTCGCGAGGGGGCCTTCGACGGGCTCCTGGATGGCCTTCTCGGCGATCAGCCGGCCGGCCCACTCCGGGTGGCCGAAGGCGAGGCAGATCGCCGGGAAGTGCTCGGCCCGGGTGCCCGCGACCATGACCCAGCCGTCGTTGCACTGGTAGAAGCGGTTCGTCGCACTGGTGCCGAGGAGGTCGAGGCCGCCCTTCGGGTTCGCGGGCCGCCCTTCGTACCAGGTGAGCTCGCCGGACTGGGTGAGGATGCTCTGGTTGGCCAGGCAGGTGAGGACTTCCTGGCCCTCGCCGGTGCGTTCGCGCGCGTAGAGGGCGGCGACCACGCCGAAGGCGGCCATCATGGCGCTGGCGGTGTCGTTCACCGGGATCTGGTAGAAGACCGGTTCCTGGCCGCCTCCCTGGGCGTCCATGAGGCCGCTGCGCGCCTGGACGAGCGGGTCGAAGCCCGGGTCGGGCGCGAGTTCGCCCTCGCGGCCGTAGCCGGTGACCGAGCAGGAGATGATGCGCGGGTTGATCGCTCTCAGCGTCTGGTAGTCGATGCCGAGGCGTTCGCGGACGCCGTTGCGGTAGTTGTCGAGGACGACATCGGAGACGCGGACGAGATCGAGGAAGGCTTCGCGCCCCTTCGGGTTCTTGAGGTCGATGGCGAGGCCGCGCTTGCCCCGGTTGTAGCCGATGAAGCCCAGTCCGTAGGTGCGGAAAGGGTCGCCGTCGGGCGGCTCGACCTTGATGCTATCGGCGCCCCAGTTGGCGAGGATGCCGGGGGCGAAGGTGCCGGCGATGAAGGCGCCGAGGTCGAGGACGCGGACGCCCGCGAGCGGACCGGAGCCGTTTCGGACTTCGGATTCCGGATTTCGGGTTGCCGGCGTGTGGGGGGCGAGTGCTTCGGCTTTCACTGGCGTGGGCAGCGAGGCGACCGACCCGGGCGTGGCGGTGAGCCTGACGGGGACGCCAGGCATCTCGACCTTGCCCAGCTTCGGGTGGTCGAGTTCGAGGTGCATCTCGTTGACGCGCGCGGTTTCGCCGCGGAACCACTCGAGGGACTTGCCGACGGGGCCGCGGGGCACGTCGGCTTCGTGGAGGATCCTGAGCCACTCGGCGCGGGGCTTCTCTTTGAAGCGCTCCTCGAGCGCGGCGAACTCCTCCAGCGCCAGCGGGTTGACC
>CALMIW010000430.1 GCA_937864275.1 uncultured Dehalococcoidia bacterium | reverse complement strand
ATCCTCGAACTCGTGCGCGGCAACGCGGATAGGCCCATCGGCGAGGGCGCCGAGGGGGGCGGTTGTCAGTTCTCCGTCCACGGACTTCGCGCCGCGCGTCACTGCGGCGAGGCGCACCCCTTTCGCGGCTTCGGTGTCGCCCATGGCCTGAAGCATCGCGAGGAGTTCGGGGAACACCGTGCGCGGGGACTTGCTCCGTGTGTCGGCCCCTGCGAGGAACACGACCGCGCCGGGTTGCATTCGCTCGTTGCGAAGGTGCTCAAACAAGGACTTCCAGGCAGCCCGGTTGTCCATGGGGAGACGGAACCGCTGCCCCTGGATGAGGCCGAACGCCGCCCCCGCTTCCACGCGGGCGACGCGCGCGCCACGAGAAGCAAGCCGGCGTTCGAGTTCGGCGCCGAGTGTGCCCTCGCCAACGAGGAGCCAGGATTCTCCGGCGGTGACCGGCGGCGGATTCACGAGGTCCTCCCTCGACCATGCCGGGCGGAACAAGCGCTCGCCGTCCTCCAGGAGCCGCAGAGACTGTTGATCTTTCGCCGGCGCGGGGTCGATCCAGTGCCGCTGCCGTTCGAACGGGTAGGGTGGCAGCGAAACGCGATTGCGGCGGAGTCCGCCGTGAATGCGGCTCCAAGCTACGGGCGCGCCGGCAGCCCACGCGCGCCGCAGCGCAGCGAACGCGACGTCCGCGTCGTTCGCTTTTTCCATCGGGTGTGGGAGCGATGGAAGGGCAGCGACCGGTTTGACGGGCTGCTGGCGGGCGAGGGAGCTGAGTGTGTTCCCTGGACCAATTTCAACGAGCACCTGATTTGGGTCAGCCAGGAGCGTCGCGAGTCCATCCGCGAAGCGGACGGTATACCGCAGGTGGCGCACCCAGTACTGAGGATTCGTGGCATCCTCGGCGCGAACCCAGTCGCCAGTCACGTTTGAGATGTAGGGGATGCTCGGCGGAGAAAGCTTCACCGTCTCCAGGCGCCTGGAGAACTCCTCGAGGAACGGGTCCAACAACCCGCGGTGTACGGCGCGGATGATGCGGATGCGGCGCGAGGAGACATCGTCCGCATGGAGCCGGGCTTCGAACGATTCGATTGAACGTGACGTGCCCGAGACGACGCAGAGTTCGGGTGCGTTCACAGCGGCGACGGAGATGTCGGCGTTGATGAGTTCCCGGACGCGCGGCTCGGGCAGGGCGACGCTGAGCATCGCCGCATCGGGGACGCGCTCCATCAGGCAGCCGCGGAGGGCGACGATCGAGAGCGCATCTTCGAGCGAGAACACACCCGCAAGACAGGCGGCGGTGTACTCACCGAGGCTGTGCCCGGTCATGGCCGCGGGGCGAATGCCCCACGACAGCCAGAGCTGCGCCAGCGCGTACTCCGTGAGGAAGATGGCCGGCAGTTGAACCGATGGCATCGCGAGTTGCTCCGCGGCCGACTCCTCGCGACCAGGCGGCGGGAACAGAAGCTCGGACACCGCGCAGCGCAGACCCGGTTCGAGGAGTTGGAGACACCGGTCCACTGCATCGCGGTAGACCGGCTCCGTCTCGTAGAGGCAGCGCCCCATGTTCGGGTATTGCGCCCCGCCTCCCGGAAACATGAATACGACCGACGGGTCCGGGTGTGCGGTCGTCGCCGCGCGTGTCTCGCGGAGCCGCCCGCTGGCCTCAGCATGACTCGAAGCAACGATGGCGTCCCGCACGCCGAAGGCGTCCCGGCCGTCCTGAAGCGTGAACGCCACGTCGCGGAGCGGCATTTCCGGGTGCTGCGCGAGGTGGTCGGCGAGGCGGAGCCGTATCCGGTCGAGTGCGTCCGCGGACTTGGCCGAGAGCGGGAGGACCTGGCGGTCCGACCCGAAAGCCTCGGACTCGCCGCGAGCGGGGGCTTCCTCGATCACCGCGTGGGCGTTCGTGCCGCCGACCCCGAGAGAGCTCACTCCGGCCCTCCGGGGCGTGGCAAGCCGGGGCCATTCGGCGGCCTCGGGCGAGAGGACGAACGGCGTCGCTTCCAGTTCGAGAAGCGGATTCGGAGCGGTGTAGCCGGCCATCGGCTGCTGCAGCCGGTTCGGGTGCGGCGCGCACCGCTTTATCTCGCTCGGGGGGGCCGCCGCCGGGTCCCGGAGGCCCAACGAGGAGGGCGAGGCTCGTCTTGATGACGCTGGCGACGCCTGCGGCCGTGTCGAGGTGGCCAACGGATGGCTTCACCGAGCCGATCCTGGCGAAACCAGTTGCCCCGGTCGTCCGCTGGAAAGCCTGCGTAAGCGCCGTGATCTCGATCGGGTCGCCGACCGGGGTGCCCGTTCCGTGGGCTTCAACGTACTGGACGGTTTCGGGGTCGATGCCGGCCACATCCTGGGCTTCGACGACGACCGAAGCGTGGCCGTCAACGCTGGGTGCGAGATAGCCGATCTTCCCGGAGCCGTCGTTGTTGATTGCGGTTGCCTTGATGACCGCGTACACGTGGTCGCCATCCGCGACGGCGTCTGCGAGCCGCCGAAGCACGACTGCGCCCGCGCCGCTCGTCAGCACCGTTCCCGAGGACTGGGCGTCGAACGCCCGGCAGACACCATCGCGCGAGAGGACCTCGCCGTCCCGATAGAGGTAGCCGGCACCGTGGGGGACTTCGATCGTCACCCCTCCCGCGAGCGCCATGTCGCACTCCCGACCGAGGAGCGCCTGTACGGCGAGATGGACGGCCACGAGGGAAGTCGAGCAGGCGGTCTGCACGTTGACACTTGGCCCGCGCAGGTTCAACCGGTAGCTGACGCCTGTGGCGAGGAAGTCCTTGTCGTTGCTGGTGTGGCGGACCATGAACATGCCGAGCGAATCGGTCAGTTCCGGATTGCTGAGCAGGTTGTGGATGAGATAGCCGTTCATCCCCGAACCGGCGTATACGCCGACACTGCCCGGGAACTGCGAAGGCGGGTGCCCCGCGTCTTCCAGGGCCTCCCAGCAGCATTCGAGGAAGTGACGGTGCTGGGGGTCCATCAGCGCGGCGTCTCGCGGGCCGATCTCGAAGAACGATGCATCGAACGCGTCGACATCCTCGAGCATGCCAGCAACCGGGACGTAATCTGGATGGGCGACGAGGTCGGGCGAGACTCCCGCAGCCAGCAGTTCCTCGGGCGTCCGCCGGGTGAAGGCGGAGTCGCCTCGCTCGATCAGACTCCAGAAGTCATCCAGGTTGCGAGCACCTGGGAACCTCCCCGCCATGCCGACGATCGCGATGTCCTGATCACCGCCGAGACCTGCGAACTGGTCGGTCATTTCCTGGAGTCCCTATGCGTTAGTCAACCGGCGTCCGAGCGCCGCGCGCCGCGCGCTCGCGCGACTCATGCCATCGTCCCGCTGGGTAGTTGAGGGGCGGTTGTCACTCAGGTGAAGGGCGAGCGAACTGATCGTCGGGTATTTGAACAACTCGGTGAGCCGCAAATCCGGATGGTGTTCGTGGAGGCGCCGGTGCACCTGGAGCAGAAGCAGCGAATTG
>CALMIW010000429.1 GCA_937864275.1 uncultured Dehalococcoidia bacterium | reverse complement strand
AGGGACTGACGAGACCGACGAGGATCAGCGGCAACCCCAGCAGCATCCCGATGGAGCCGAACAACAGGAACGCCAGGCCAAGCGGGAGCGCGAGCGCCACGACGCCGTTCACGCTGGCCCGGAAGTAGCCCCGCCAGGTGGATGCTTCGGGGTTCATCGGGTGCGTTTCAGGCAGGTCTCGGATCGCGGCCGTGATGTTGAGGCGGCTCGCGCGCCACGAGGATGCGAACACCATCAGGAAAGTCGCAATGACGCCCAGGCAGAACGCGACCACGAGGCTGCGGGCAGTGAAGGTCACCGTCAGGTTCAGCCCGAGGTTATCGCCGGCGAAGATCTTGATGACTTCGACCATCGCGTAGGTCACACCCATCCCGGCAACGAGCCCGACGACGGCGGAGCCAAGGTCGTAGCCCATGCCCTCAGCGAGAAACGATTCGACGAGTTGCCGGCGCTTGGCGCCGACCGCCCGGGCCATGCCCATTTCCGGCTTCCGTTCGGCTGCCAGCATCACGAAGATGAGGAAGATCAGTAGCACGCCGGCGGAGATGGAGAACAGGCCGAAAACGACGAAGATGGTGGTGAACGCGGAGCCGATGAGCTCGGCGAAGTTGACCAGGTTCTTCTTGAGCGGCGCGACCTCGTAGGGCGAACCTGCGAACTCCGCCTCGAGCTTGTCGACGACCACGTCCGAACGCGCCATGCCGGCCTTCACGCCGCCGGTGTTCGAGATGATGACGGCATCCGCGGCCTGGCCGCGGCCGGTCAATTCGACGATCGTTTCGAAGCTCACCGCGCCCCCGGCGGCGGAGGAGGGGTCGATTGCGCCGGAGAGCACGCTCGAGGGCACCACGGCCTTCACCACGAACTCCCTGGGCAACCCTTTGTAGAAGACCTGGAGCGTGTCGCCGACCTTTCCATCGATTTCCTCGGCGAGATCTTTGTTGATGGCGATTTAGTTCCCGGTGAGCGAGACGGGCTTGCCGGCTGAATCCTTCAGCCCGCCGTGGGCTTCCGCATCCGACGTGCGATAGCCGACGTTCCGGGCGGACGGCTCATTGAGCTTCGTCCGGGTGTTCAACACGGGTAGCGACTCGCGCTGGAGCGGGACGATCGCCTCGATGTCCGGGTCTCCGGCGAACTTCGTCTTCCATTGTTCGACCGTGTCGAGCGGGATGACCTGTTCGTCGAGCGGGCGAGGGTCTTTCTCGGCGTCCCAGGTGACCCACTCGTCGGCCTCGCCCAGGATCGAGTAGACCTCCGAGGTCACCGATGTCGTGAGCGTGTCCCCGGTCCCGAACGCGGCACTCATGATGAGCGTGGAGAGCATCAACCCGACGATGATGAGCGCGGTCTGGGCCTTCCTTCGCGGGATGTTGCGGAGCCCCATCTTGAACATCACCGGGTTGCGCCAGGCGATGAACGCCACCCCGAGGAGGATGAGCGTGGTCGCCGCCAGGCAAATGCCCGCGATCAGGTTCATCGACACACCGAACAACTCGTTCAAATCCAGACGCTCCCTGTGGGCTAGTGCCCGGCCGCCACGGCGGCCATTTCGGCCTGGCTGTCTTCACGGACGATCTGGCCGTCCGCCATGTGGATGGTGCGGTGGCAACGGGCGGCGACCTTCGGATCGTGCGTGACGATCACGCACGTCTGATGCTCCTGGGTGTTGAGCTCGACGATGAGGTCCATGATCTCGGTCGCGGTCGCGGAGTCGAGTGCGCCGGTCGGCTCGTCGGCCCAGACGATGGCGGGGCGATTCACGAGGGCGCGGGCGATCGTTACGCGCTGGCGCTGGCCGCCGGAAAGCTGAGATGGGCGCTGGCCCGCCCACTCCCGCAGACGCACGCGGTCGAGCGCGGCGAGGGCCTTCTCCCTTGCGAGCTTGGGCCGCGTGCCGGAAACGATGAGCGGGAGTTCGACGTTTTCGACCGCCGTGAGGACCGGCAGGAGGTTGTACGTCTGGAAGACGAACCCCATGTCCTTGGCGCGGAACTCGGTCTTCCGGTCGTCCGGCATCCGGCTGATGTCCTGGCCGTTGATCGTGACGGTCCCGGCATCGAAGTCGTCGAGCCCGGAGAGACTGTTGAGAAGCGTGGTCTTCCCGCAGCCGGACGGCCCCATGATGGCGACCATTTCGCCCTTGCGAACCTGCAAGTCGACACCCCGCAGGGCTTTCACCTGCACCAGGCCGGTGTCATACGTCTTGACGACGCCTCGCGCTTCGATGACGACTTCGCCCGCCGTCCCCCTGGCATCACTCATTCAGTTCTCCCCCGTGACTCACTCTCGCAGGCAGTCAGCCTAGCCCGCAAGCGTGAACCCGAAAACATCCTTTCGGGTGAAATCGCGAACACTACGCGGCGATCGTGATTTCCATTTCCCTCGCCTTGCCCT
>CALMIW010000428.1 GCA_937864275.1 uncultured Dehalococcoidia bacterium | reverse complement strand
CAGCAAGCGGTTCGGGGGGAAGATGATCGGCAGGGTCATAGAACCGTTCCCGGACATGTGGGAGCGTCGGAACCGATTGCGGGATGAGATCCACTGGACAGGTTGCCCGCACCGGCGCTGCAGAGGCCCAGCGCGGCAGTTCTTTGTCCAGCGCTTTGAACACGGCAGACAGCTCCCGCTCGCGGATCGCGTCACGGCTCACGATGTGCTCCTTGAGGGTGCGGGTTATCCGGGAGCGTTGGCCGATCACGTCGTTGAGACCGCGGCGCACCATGGTGACCGTTCCGCGGAACACCCGGATGTCCTCTGGTTCTAGGACATCGGTGAACGGGTGGTTCAAGATGATGTCGAGATCAGCCTTGAGTTGATGGAGGAGCGCTTCGTCACGAAGCAGTGCAAGGGCTCCGTCGAACGCGCGCCCTTCGGGTGTCGCGAACAGGTTCTCGGAGCGAGCGAGGTATTCGTCGATGATCTGTCCGAGCGGTCGAGTGTCGCCACGGAAGTCATCGAGAATCAACTCGCGCATCCGCCGTACACCTTCTTCGACGCGCTTGATGTCGCTGGGGCGCGGCCCGATGCGGTCCATCCGGTTGATGTAACCCTCGAGCAGCGTCTCGACCGAAGTCGGTTCGGGTTCGCCACCGGCGAGGAGCCGGTCCCGCTCGGCAGTCAGCCGGTCGATCTCAGCGTCGATCCGCACCACCTTCGACGCTACATCTGGGCTTGCTTCGGTTGCTTGCCGCCGGACTGCTTCAACGATCGCTGTGAGACGAGATTCGGAAAGGAGCACGCGTTCGCTACTCAGGTCAGACACGATCCGAAGCGCGTCCACGGCCGACGCCGACAACTCGTACACCTCTCCTTCAGCATCCTCAGCGGGGAGGCGCTGCAGCCACTTCCCGCGCATCCAGTTGCGGCACAGGTCCCGACCGGTGGCTTCAGGGGCGTCGATCCCATTCTCACGGAAAGTGTCAACCAGCGCCCCGACCCGGACGTGAAGGATGTCGGTCGGAATCGACCGGCGTTCACTATCGAACAAGGCCCGCAGCACAGCGACCCGAACCGCCGCATACTTGCCGTGCAGTAGCCGCAGCGTGGGGCGGTCGAATGCGTCTTCGACCATCCGTAGCTCTCCGATCTCGTCACTCACACCACCATTCTCACACCAAGGTGTGACAATGAGCTGAGTGCGATAGGCGGCCGCGGTGGGCGAGGCCGGGCATCGACGCAGCTTCCCGTCGAGTGGTGTCCGCGTTCTACCGAGCTGCTCAACGTTGCCTCTGAGTCGGTGACCTGCGGATTCATCAAATGTCCCGTCATCCTCGACATTTGGGCGCACCGGCTCTAACCGTCGTTCTACCGGGTTTCGGACCATCCAGACCTGCGAGAACAAGGAGGATCTGTCATGAAAGGACACGTCACCCGCAAGCGGGACCACTACTACGCGGTCATCTGCGAAGGACTCGATCCCATCACCGGCAAGGAATGCCAGGCCTGGCACCCTGTCGGCACCGACCGTGCCGAGGCCGAAGCCCTTGTCGCGCGACTCGCCGCTGAACGCGACGACCGTAACGACGAGGTCCGATCGCTCACCTTCGCCGACTACCTCAGCGGGCACTGGCTGCCCGCCAAGCGACTCGAGATACGAATCAGCACCCACCGCAACTACATACGCAAGGCCCAGCGCCGCAAGTGGCTCCGCCGGCTGCGCCCCAAGGATCTCGAACGGCTTTATGACTCGATACTGCACCCGACTGACGGGACCAGGCCGCTGGCGCGCAAGACCGTCGACGAGGTGCACCTGATCATCCGCGACACCCGCGACCACCCACTCCACCGAAGACTCGAGACCCGCAACATCGCCCTCGCCGCATCCGCCCCCAGGCTGCGAGCCATCCCCAAGGCCGAGCTGAAGGCCTGGACCGCTACGGAACTCCAGACCCTCCTGTATGCCGTCGCCGGGCGCCGGCTGTTCCCTGCCCTGTGGTTGTCCGCCAACAGCGGCATCCGCCGCAACGAGCTACTCGGCCTGCGCTGGACCGACCTCCACACCGACCACGCCCTCCGGTCGATCAACCGCGGGCTCGTCGCCGTCAGCTACGAGATCCACGAAGCCCGTGGCAAGACCGGCAACTCCCGCCGGTGCATCAACCTCGACCAGACCACGCTCGGAGTCCTCGCAGGCTGGCGGGCTCTCCAAGCCGCCGAGTACGACGCCATCGGTGTCGACGACCCCAGATGGATGTTCACCACCGCGACCGGCGAGCCCGCGCACCCTCGCTCGATCAGTCGAGCCTTCGACCGCATCGCGCGCCGCGCCCTCGTGCCGGTCTCCGACTGCACGACCTGCGCCACACCCACGGCAGCCTGCTCATCGACGCTGCCCGCGTCTTCGAAGCACTCCTCACGCCAGGCGCCACCGAAACCCCGCGCTGCCCAAAGCCGGTTGAACACCCGGGAGAACACCTCTCCGACGACGAAGGCCCGGGTCAGAGACCTGGGCCTTCGTCGTGACGTTGGTGGCAGGGGCGGGACTTCAACCCGTGACCTTCGGGTTATGAGCGATCCGAGGCCTCTCCTGGCGACCCGTTCCGTACCTTCTCGTACCTCTGAGGTGCGGTTTCGCACATACGACGTCCCGGTCCGTACCACTGCGAACCGACTAATCCCGGCCCGCGGAGTAGAAGCGGGTGTAGAACAACAGCGGCAGAATCACGACGGATCAGCCCTGTTGAGCTGACTGATCGACCCAGACGCCGCTCAGCCTAGGGGCGCAGGATGGCCCCCGAGTCCAGTCGTCGCGTCATCGCCTTTCGCCTCATTCACTCCTGCGACGTGCTCGCCTGCTGGCCGAATCGACTTCAGCGAGTAGCGGACCTTGACCTCATCCGTAAGGTCCGAGAAGGATGACTCCGAAACGATCTCAGCGACGTAGCGGTGGGCCTCACCGGTCGGAAGACCCTCGATCTGTGAGCGAGCGTGCTCCGTCACCCTTCCGCTGAACTTATTCGGCTCAGCCGTCGGATCATGGAGCTCGAAGACCCAGGTACGTAGGTTCACTCCCACGATCCACGCACTCTCAAGGACGATCTCTTCAAGGCTGGCATCCCGTTCGGACAGGACCAACACCCCTGCCGATGCATCGCCGGTGGAGACACGAACCTCCTCTACGGGTCCACCCGGTGGAGCCACATAGACCGTGAGCGGTGTGTTCTGATCGAGCGCAACCTCCAGCAGGTCCCTGATCTTGGTTACCGCCCGAACACCGAGACCCTGAATGCTGCTCCTGAGGATCTCGGGGTCGTGCTCCGAACTTGCTACTGCTCGCAGGAGGCTATGAGCTCGCTCGAGAGCAGCCGCCGTTGTGGGCATCTCGAAACCGAGGCTGGGCATGGACGGTGTCGAGCGAGCCGATCGAGAAGGAGCCAGGATCGCAACGAACGAGGCGGCCTCAAGGTCTAGGACAGCCAGCTCTCCGTCTTCGATCACCTGAGCAGGTAACGGACCCCGCACTGTTGTAGTGCCGGATTCCTCCTGCACCATCGCTTCCGCAAGAGATTGCATCGCTCGGAGCGCGTCACTCAGAGGGCGTACGGGGTACTCGCTACGCGCCAGAGTCGGCGGGTTGAGCCTGAGGCCGACGAGTGTTCTACCCTCGGCCAACGCCCGAGAAGCCAAGGTATCCGGATGGAAGGAAGGGAGTGTCTCAGTTGGCACCGAGACGTAGGCATCATCGGTTGGGAGTTCGGCGTCCGACAGCCGCTCCACCTCAACAAGCTCGGCCCGAGCTTCTCCCAATTCGTAATCACAGGTAACCCGAAAGACGCCACCCTCTGGGGCTGTGAAGGCGGCCCGGAGACCAAGACCCCCGGATCGCACCATCGCTCGACGCTTCTCAGACATAGCGACAGCAAGGTAGGAGATCGACTCTTCGTCCTCATCTATCGCGTTGAACAGGAACGACTGCCCGGTCCGGTTCCGCGCTACGAATAGCTTGGGCCCGTCGAAGGCGAGCCACGTCTCTTCAACCGCCAGGTCGCCGAACGGCAAGACGGAAGGGAGAAGGAGGCTCACTCTGCTGCTCCCTTCACCACTACAGCAGAAGGGACTGACCTCGGCTCGGCTGGCCACCAGTCATGGTGGCTCGGCAGCAGGTCCGTACCTGACTTCCGGATCTTCCCGAACGCTGGCTCCAACTCGACCACAGCTACAGACTTCTTTCGTACCCAGGGATTCGCCTTTCGTGCTCCCTCAAGATCGTCGAGGTTCTCAAAGACCGAGTGGGCGTGGCACTCGCACAGGTCAGCGCGGCCGGCACAATCCCCCTTTCGCTTCTGGAATGGCAGGGTCCAGTCGTCGTCGCCTGGCACTTCGCCTTCAGTGAGGTTACGGCGGGTCAGGCGGTAGAACTCACCGTTCGCAGCAACCGCGTCAGATGGAGGACAACCATCTGGTCGTTGCGGAAGCGGAGGAGCTGAGGCATTCATTCGAACTCCGGGCCGTTGGCACCGAGGTTGGTAGCGTTCTCGGTGACGATGCGCTGGGTAGCGTCGTCGTAACCCTCGTCGTTGGTCGCCCGGACCTCGAGCGACAGCTCGGCGTTCGGCCCGAGACGGGCTGTGACGTGTTCGAGGATCTCGCCGAGTTGCTTGATACCGCGGACGGAGTCGAGGTTGAACTGGGCGTAGAACTGAGTCGCTGTCGGTTCGCCCGAGTCCTTCCCGCCCGTCCCCTTGCCTGAGCCTCCGGTCCCGGTGCCGCCCTCCCCACCGGAGCCGCCGCCGCTTCCGCTACCTTCGCCTTCGCCTTCTTCGTCGTCGGTCTCGGGTTTGGGGATCGAGACGAAGTCGGGATGGACCAGCAGGCCGCTGACCGTCGGGGTGACATGGGAGGCAGTGTGAACCCCGACCCAGCTCTCGCCATCGTGGGCGTCCGCGTAGGCGAAGGTCTCCTGTGACCAGTTCAGGTTGGCGGTACCGTCGCTGATCGCGGCCCCCAGCGCCCGGAACGAGGCGAGGCGAGGCATGTGTGGGTACCGAGCATAGGTGCTCCACAAGCTCGCGACCGAGATGTCGCCGCGACCAGACCAGAGGTCGTAGCGGTTGATGTCCATCTTCGCGCGGACGCCGCCGTAGGTGGCGATCAGCTTTTCCTCGGTGGCGAGCTTCTTGCTCACCCGCACGCCCACATCGCCGATCGCGGTTGCCTTCGTCGTCTGCCATTTGATGGTCGATGTCCCAGGTTCCTGCGATGGGGTGAGGACCTGGGTGAAGGTCTCGGCGATGAGGCTATCGATCTGCTGAGATGTCTCTTTGACCTTGCTTTCAGCCTGCTTCTTCTGATGCGCCGTGAGGTCGAGAGCCAGGTGATCCTCCACCACCGAGCACCACGCCAAGTAAAGCCGCGTCGCGGCACGCAGCTCGCTCAGCCGGTTAGCGGCAGCGGCCGTGAACACGAGGAGGTTGCGGTTGAGGCGAGGGCCTCCGTCACGTTGGGCGAGGATCTTCTCGGCCAGGACTACCGCCGGTGAGTGGTCATCGTTGGGCGAGTGCGTTGCCGACGGAGTCAGGACGACGAGGCGGGCTCCTTCGTCGTCGTCGGGGACATCACCCGGCCCTTCGGCGAACACCTGGATCGCGGTGAAGCTCCCCCGGTCGGGTTGCTCGGCAATCCGGCGCTTCACTTCGTCATCCGCATCTCGGTCGGTGAAGTTAGACGCGGCCCGGTCCGCAGCGACGCGGGTGACATTGGGCTGCAACGAGTACCAGTACTGGGCACCGTCGACGTAGAGGTGGGTAGCCTGGCCCGAGAGCCGCTTGAGCGCATCAGCGAACTGGCCGACCGGCTCACCCGGTTGGACACACCCAAGCACGATCGACTTCACGTCGATCCCCCGCGACCCGTCGGGTCGCGGAGCCGAACCCATGTACACCGTCCTTGCAGCACGGCGGGTAGCCGAGAGGCGACCGAAGTGCTTGTTCTCCTTGTCGATGCGGAGCGGGAGCGCGTTTTCACCGTCGACGTCGGACTTGATGACCGGATCCCAGCCCTCCTCCAGGTACTTCTTCATCTCGCTGACGAGCGCGCCGGAGTCCATGGGCAGGTTGCCCGGCATGATGAGCAGCGACTGGTCGCCCCGCTGCCAGAGCTGGGAGATCGCTAGCGCCATGAGGCGCAGCACGCCGCGGGTTCGCTGGAACTTGTCGAGAGCGGACCAGTCTCCGAAGAGCCGGTCGAATAGCTCAGGGTGGATCGGATACGACAGCTCCATTCGCCGCCGGTACTCCGTTTCGGAGACCCCACTTGGAAAGTCACCATGCTGGTTGCGGTACATCTCGCTGAAGGCACGGATGACGCCGTCGCGGACCTTGGCCTTGTCGTCAGGGATTGGGTCGAACAGCCGGCGGC
>CALMIW010000427.1 GCA_937864275.1 uncultured Dehalococcoidia bacterium | reverse complement strand
GGCTCATAACCCGAAGGTCGCAGGTTCAAATCCTGCCCCCGCCACCAACGAAAACCCAGGTCAACGGCCCTTTTCGAGAGATTCGGAAGGGGCCGTTCCTACGTTTTCGGCCGTTCTTCTACCGGGTTTTCTACCGGATCGTCTGGGACAGCCGACGACGGCTCATGACGCAACGCCGCCAAGCGACCTTCGGGTTCGACTTCCGACTGCAGGGGGTTGGGTGCGCTGACGGCCTCCCGGGAGCGATGATCACTTGGCCGGTCGGAAGGCCGCGGGGATCTGCACCGCCATGTAGTCACGAGGTTCCAGCTTCAGGAGCCCGTCGCTGTAGTGGCGAGCCCGGGACTGGATCGCCTTCTGGCCCGCCGTGCTGTTCAGCCAGGGGCACAGTTCCGCTGCCACCGATGGATCATCGGGGTGGATGCCGTACATCGAGTTCGACGGGATCGCTCCGAGCGGATTGAGCACCGAACGGAAGCCGTCCTTGGACATGAGTGACACGATGATGTGTGGTGCCTCTGCGGGCTCGACGACGTACCAGTGCTTGCGGATGCGGGTTAGGTAGCGATCGCTGTAGCCCGCTGCCTCCCCCGAGTCGACCAGGGAGCGAACCGCCGTCGCCCTGATGTCCTTGGGGCCGCTGAGCGTCAGGAGCCACCGGCGTCGGCCGGACTTACCGAGGGCGTTGTGGGATCTCTGGTCGAGCACTTCTCCGTCGAGTTCCCGCAGGCGCCGGATGCCGGGGCGCAGTAGCCGCTTTGGGATCGCCTTGGCTTCGTCGTCGGTGAGGAAGAAGAAGTGATTGGCGCCGGTGGCGACTCCGCGTCGGACACGTCCCAGGGTGGAGAGCGCGACGGTGTCGGCTTGGTCCCGCCCCTGGGTTGGCCACAACAGTGGTCCGAACGAGACGGGCGGATCGCCGTGGCGTTCGATGGGCTTCGCCTCGATCGTGAGGTGTTGGCCGGTGGAGATGTGTCCGGCGAAGAGGCTGGCTTCCGTGGTGGTGGTCGGACCGATAGTCGCGACGCCTGCGTTCACGCGGGTCCCTGGGAAGTTCTCGACGTCCGGGGGGAACGCCAGGATCTCAATCGGTCGCTTGACGGAATCCCACATCCACCTTCGTAGCCCCGCACCATGACGCGCTTCGGCCCACGAGCCAGGGAGTACGAAGCACAAGGCATCGTCGTCGGCAAGGTGCGCGATCGAGGCGCCGAGGAAGTAGGCAGCCAGTCCCGAGAGGCCGCTCTCTACGAGGTCGCTTGTGGCCTTGAGGGCGCGGTTCTTGGTCGCCCGCGTCAGCTCCTGGTGTCTGGTGTACGGCGGGTTCCCGAGGAAGAGTCGTCCGCCGCCGATGCTGCCGGCGCCTTGTACCCAGGCGATGAAGTCTTCAAGGATCAGTTCGACGCGACTGGACTGGCCGCGACTCTTCAGGCGTGCGGCGAGCAAGCCGAGGGTGACGACGTTGACGTCCACGGCCTGCACCTTGGCGTCGGGCCAGCGCCGGGCCGCAGCGACACTGAACGCGCCGACCCCTGCCCCCGGATCGACGATGGTCGTCGGTGTGGGCAGGACAACGCTCGCTCGTTCGAGCATGAGGTCAACCACGCTCGGCGGGGTGAAGAACGTGCCGAGCCGGCGGCGGTTCGGTCCGGCGACGACGTGCTCGTACACCGTCGCGAACCAGTCACCGCTGCCGTCCATGAGCGTACGGGCATCGTGGAGGACATCAGCAGGGGGCATAGGGCCTCGCTCGACCCAGGTGCGGAGCGCCTCGGGCCAGTCGCGTGGGATCTCATCGAGCAGGCAGCGAACCAGGCCCCCGAGCGCGGCGAGCCGTCGGCGCTCGTCGCTGTCGGCACCGGGCACGAGGCGCTGCACGAGCGGGGAGCACTTCGCATCCGCTAGCCACGCCTCCACCTCGGTCATGACCTCGATTGTGCCAGTCTCTCGGGCATTGCCATCGAAGTCTCGGTCACCTCCGGTTCGCTGTCACACACACCCGGTACCCTCGTTGCGCCTGGCGAATGTCGTCGTTCCGTCGGCTGGAAGGGAAAGACGTGCCGATCGTGACTGAACCGCAGCGGGTCCAGCGGATCAAGGAGCTTCTCGCCGATCTGAACAAGGTGCCGCCGGAGAAGCACGAGGTGGTTCGCGTCCCCGGTCCTGGCAACGAGCCGCGGCATTGCCAGGTCATCAACATCCACGTCGACGAGGTCGTCCTCAACCCACGTTCGCACCGCGTACGCGCGCAGCTCGAGGACGATCCGGAGTGGGCCGATCACAAGGACGATCCGTTCAGCGAGGCCGCCCAGGCCGTCATTCAGCGACAGGTCCGCGAGGCGCGCACCCGCGAAGAGTTCGCCTTGCTGAAGGACTCCCTCGCGAACGAGGGACAGACGGAACCCGGGGTCGTCACCTCAAAGGGCGTGCTGATCAATGCGAACACGCGGGTTGTCGCGCTGCGAGAGTTGGATGACCCGAACAAGCGCTACATCCGCGTTGCGGTCCTCCCGGACACGATGCAGGAGGACGAACTCGCGCTGCTCGAACTCCGGCTGCAGATGCAGAAGGAGCTCAAGGTCGAGTACTCGTTGACCAACGAGCTGCTGTTCATCGAGGAGCTATCCGTAGAGCGGTCCATGCCACCGGCGCAGATCGCGAAGGAGCTTCGCATCGGCGAGACCGCCAAGAAGGGTGAGAGCGAGGTGGTCCTCCGTCTCAAGCTGCTCGATCTGTTGAGAACGATGCAGCAGCTCCCGAAGAACGGACTCCGCCTAACCTTCTTCGACACGCTTGGCTACGAGCAGCTGCGCGATCTGCACCGCGCCTACAGCGCCATCGTGGACAACGATCCGGCGAGAGCAGCAAGCATCCTCGACGCCTTCTTGTTGTCCGTGTCGGTTGGCGTCACGCCCGTTCACCAGTTGCGCCGCATCGACCCGGACTTCATCCCCGAGTACATGCTTCCGCAGTTGGAAGAGGATGAGATGATCGGCGCGCACGCCGCGAAGCTCGCCGCCCTCCCCGCCGAGGTGATCACGAAGCCGACCGGCGTCGGTGCGCTTCTCACTGGCGACGGCGACGGCGACGCCACCGAAGTAAACGTCCGTGGGCTGATCGACATCGTGACTCAGCGCGACCACAAGGTTCCCGTCCCAGGCACGAACTTCGTGCTCGAACGTGACGATGTCAAGGACGCCGTCAAGACGGCGATCATCAACGGAGTCACCGAGAAGAGGCGAGACGACAGCGCATCGGATCGCCTCCAAGCACCCATTGACCGCGTGCGCACGACCGCCAAACAAGTCGACAAGTGCAAAGAGGCATGCGACGGGGTGATCGGCACCGACGAGTTTGGCGACAGCCGACGCAAGACCCTAGAGGTTGCGTTCAAGCGGCTGCGGAAGAACTTTCGCTCTCTCGAGGCCGAACTCGTCAAGGTCGGCGTGATCGACGGGTGAGCCTGCTGCTGGCCTCGCTGTCGCCCAGCGGCACCGAGGTGCTCTTGCGCAGCGTGGATGCGCCAGCTGCGCTATGGAACTCCCTCGGCCGCAACATCGCCCCGGGCCAGGCACACGCTGAGATCGACGGCAGCCTTCGTGTGCCCATCGGCCGCTTCCTCGCATCTCGCAACTGGCTTGGCCAAGCGCTCACCACGCATGCGTGTGCCGTTGACATCGCGCCCGCACTTGCCGCGCTACTTGAGCGCGGCAGCGCGGAGCGATTTGAGATCGACGCGCTCCTTGCCGCGCCACCGGCCTCGTCATCTCCCACCTCGCTGGTCAGCGATCTCGCAGCAGCCGGCTTCAAGCGTGACCTCAAGGGCTTTCAACTTCGAGACCTCGGACACCTCCTCGCCCTCAGCCACGGCGCCAACTTCTCCGTACCCGGTGCTGGCAAGACCACCGTGGCCTACGCCCTCCATGCTCTCGAACGTGCCCGCGGTCGAGTCGATCGACTGCTCGTTGTCGCCCCCCTGTCAGCATTCGCTGCCTGGGCCGATGAGGTGCAGGAGTGCTTCGACGAGCCGTTGCGTGTCGCCAGGTTGACCGAGCGCGGCGCGCTCAGCGCCGATGTAGTCCTGGTCAACTATCAGCGCCTCGCCGCGAGCTACGACCAGATCACCAGTTGGGTGGTCGACTCATCCACGCATGTGATCCTGGATGAGGCGCACCGGATGAAACGAGGCAAGGCGGGAGAGTGGGGCCGCGCCTGCCTTGACCTGGCACACCTCGCCACGCGCCGGGACATCCTCACGGGAACGCCAGCGCCACAGCACCCGAACGACTTCGTCGCTCTCGTCGACTTCGTCTGGCCGAACCAGTCGAACCGCATTCTCCCGGACTCAGCCCGTCGAGCCGACCCTCCCCCGGCGGCGATGCGCGAGGTGTCAGCGCGGCTCGCCCCGTTGTTCACTCGTACGACCAAGGCCGAGCTCGAGCTTGAGCCTCCTGATCGCCGTGCCGAGCTCGTCACCATGAAGCCCCTCCAGGCGGAGATCTACGAGGCTCTCCGAACCAAGATGCGCCACGCCACGAATGTTCGCCCGCGCGAGCGTGCCCAGTGGGGTCAGATGGGCGAGGTCGTCATGTACCTCCTCGAGGCGGCGTCGAACCCAGCGCTTCTCGCCCGCGCTGTCACGGGCGCCGACGGCGTGGCCCTCCAGTGGCCATCTCTCGCGATACCTCCGAACTCCGACCTCGGCGAGAAGGTCCTGCACTACGGACAACACGAGATCCCCGCGAAGTTCGAGAAGCTCGTCACGATGGTGGCGGCCAACGCGTCCGATGGCCGCAAGACCCTCGTGTGGTCGAACTTCGTCGGCACGATCACGACTCTGGCGGACCAGCTCCTTGCGCCATACCAACCGGCTGTCGTTCACGGAGCGGTGCCCTCCGTCGCCGAGGACGTGGACTACACGACGCGGGAAGGTGAACTCAGGCGCTTCCGCGACGACCCGAACTGCTTCGTACTCCTGGCCAACCCCGCAGCGATGTCCGAGGGAGTGAGCCTGCACCATCACTGCCACGATGCGATCTACGTCGACCGCACATTCAACGCTGGCCAGTACCTCCAGTCGATCGACCGGATCCACCGACTCGGGCTCGCCCCTGGCACCCAGACCAGGATCCGCTTCTTGGTGTGCCGGGAGACAGTTGACGAGACCGTGGACGAACGGATCAGGATCAAGGCCGAGCGTTTGGCCGTCATGCTCTCGGATACGAGCCTGGTAACGATGGCGCTGCCCGACGAGGAGGCCTATGGCGAGTGGGTGGAGCCTGATGACCTCGACGTGCTACTTCAACACCTCGGCGATGCCTACTGAGCCGCGCCTCACGCGCCACATCGCAAGAGCAGCGCTTCACGTCGCGGCGATCCTCGGACGCGAACCCAGCTCGATCGTGGTCGTCCGCGAGAGCTACTGGCGAAGAGCCACTGGCGGCATCTTCTCGGTAGCCGACCTCATCGCTGCCGAGGACGCGCTTGTCGCCGCTGGCTTCATCAGGCGCACCGGTGATGTTCTCACGCTCACTCCGCTGCTGGACACGCTCGTCGACGCCGACGAAGACGACGCCATCGAGGTGCTCACCGTCTCGCTGCTCGGCGAACGGGGTCCCGGCGCCGCAGACCGTGACGAAATCGAAGACACCCTCGAAGCGCTCGTGCAGGACCCCGCACGCCGTGAGGCGCTACTGCTCGCGCTCGGACGGCGCTGGGACGACCGTCTCCGCCGCGAGATCGGTGCCATCGGCGAGGAGATCGTCGTCGCGTACGCCAAAGAGGAACTGGCTGCTCTCGGGCACGCCGACCTCGCCCGTGCGGTCCGCCGAACCAGCTTGGTTTCAGACCAACTCGGCTACGACGTGGTTGCCCCTCGCGTTGGCGCGCCGCCGAGGCTTCTCGAAGTGAAGGCCACGGCTGCTACCTCCGCGCCGCTGGTCTTCCTCAGCAGAGGAGAAGCCGACTCGGGGTCACGCCTCAGCGACTGGGCGCTCGTCGTGTGCTCTGTGCGAGACGTTCTCAATCGCACCGGAGAGGTCGTGGGCTGGTGCCAGCGTGGCGACATCGACGACTTACTACCGGAGGATGTGCCGGGGAGCCGATGGCAGTCGGTCGCGATTGAACTAGAGCAGCTCCCTCTCCAACCCGGGCTTCCACGACCAAGCGCCTAGACATCCCTTCGACCCGGGAGCGTGGCTTGTCGCTCACGGTGTTCACCCTGGGTGGGGCCCTCGACCTTCGGGTTCGCCGGGGTTAGAGTGGCCGGGCAGCGCTGGATCACCCCGTTGACGCCCCGGGTCCGGCCTTGGTGGCTGCGTCGGCGTCCCTTCTGAACCTGTGATTCGAAGGGACCCCGCATCATGCGCGGCTACGTGACCAAGAAGGGCAAGAAGTACTACGTCGTCAT
>CALMIW010000426.1 GCA_937864275.1 uncultured Dehalococcoidia bacterium | reverse complement strand
CTTCCCCGCGGGCGTCCAGTGGTTGATCAGTCCCCACTTCGCGGCGACGAGTTCGCGGTCTTCGAGTCGCTGGCGGACGATGAAGTGCTGGTCGGTTGGAGCGATGTTGTAGCGGGGCTCGTAGCCCGGGTTCAGCGAGCCGCGCGGCAGCCCCATCTCGTCTTCGAGTTCGGCGCGTTCGCCCCTGGTAAGCGTGAACCTGCCGCACATGCCGGGATTGAGCCTACTCCGCTTCGCGCGGAGGGGGGATCCGGCGGCCGATGGCTTGAGAGACGGTGCAGACCGTTCCGGGAGAACCGCGGGGCCTGTAAGGTGGAGGCGTGCCTGAGACGACGCCTGCCCCGGATTCGGGGCGCATGCTGCGGACCATCCTCGTGTTCCTTGCCATCGCTGTGGCGGTGGTGATCTTCTTCGAATGGAGCTTCGGGCCGGACGAGACAGAGTCCGAGATCGGATTCGGCGACCTGGTCCGCGATGCGCGCCTCGGCCTCGTCGAGACCATCGAGGTCAAGGGCGATGCGATCACCGCCACCTACTTCGAGCTCATCGACAACGAGCCGGTAGTCAAAGACTCCCGCATCAGCCAGGACCTGGATATCGCCTCCTTCCTCAAAGAGGAGGGCATCGCCATCACCCGGACCGATGCGCAATCCGGCGACCCCGCGGTGAACCTCCTCTTCAAGGAAGACTCCGGGAGCGGAATGACCAACCTGTTGGGCTGGCTGCTTACGCTGGCGCCTATTGGGCTGATGGTCGTTTTCATCTGGCTGATCTTCCGCCAGACCCGCGGCACGGAGGGCAGGGCGATCGGATTCGGCCGAAGCAGCGCCCGGCTCATCACCCCAAACGAGGTGGGCGTCACGTTCGCAGACGTCGCGGGCGTCGACGAGGCGAAGGCCGAGCTTTCAGAAATCGTCGGCTTCCTGAAGAACCCGGAGAAGTTCGCCAAGCTCGGCGCGCGGATCCCCAAGGGCCTGCTCCTCCTCGGGCCGCCCGGCACCGGAAAGACGCTGCTCGCGCGGGCCGTGGCCGGCGAAGCCGGGGTGCCCTTCTTCAGCGTCTCTGGCTCGGAGTTCGTCGAACTGTTCGTCGGCGTTGGCGCGAGCCGCGTGCGCGACCTGTTCGACCAGGCCAAGAAGAACGCCCCGTGCATCGTGTTCCTGGACGAAATCGATGCCGTCGGCCGCCAGCGCGGTGCCGGGCTCGGCGGCGGCAACGACGAGCGCGAGCAGACCCTCAACCAGATCCTGGTCGAAATGGACGGTTTCGAACGCGGCCTGAACGTCGTGGTGCTCGCGGCCACGAACCGGCCGGACATCCTGGACCCCGCCCTCCTCCGGCCCGGCCGCTTCGACCGGAAAATCATCCTGGACGCCCCGGACGTCCGGGGACGCGAGGCCATCCTCCGCGTCCACCTGAAGGGCAAGCCCCTGGAGTCCGACGTATCGGTGGAGTCGCTGGCCAAGACCACGCCCGGCTTCACGGGCGCCGACATCGCGAACCTCGTCAACGAAGCGGCCCTGCTCGCCGCCCGCCGCGATGGCGACGCGATCGCCATGAAGGATTTCGGCGAAGCCGTGGACCGCGTCATCGCCGGGCCGGAACGGAAGAGCCGGTTGATGACGCAGCAGGAGCGCCGCCTGACTGCCTATCACGAAGGCGGCCATGCGCTGGTCGCGCACTTCCTCAAGCATCACGACCGGCCCAACAAGGTGACGATCGTCTCGCGCGGCATGGCCGGCGGGGACCCGCGGTTCATGCCCGAAGAAGAGGTGCATTTCCGCACGCCGAGCATGTTCAAAGACCAACTCTGCACCGCCCTCGCCGGGCGGGCGGCCGAGGAGCTCGTCTTCGGTGAGGCATCGACGGGCCCCTCGAACGATCTCGAACAGCTGACCCGCATCGCCCGGTCCATGGTGATGCGCTGGGGCATGAGCGAGAGGCTGGGGCCGAGGACGTTCGGCCGCACCGAGGAGTTGGTCTTCCTCGGCCGCGAGATCTCCGAGACCCGCGACTACAGCGAGCGCATCGCCGAGGAGATCGACGAGGAGGTCCAGCGCCTCGTCCTCGACCAGGCCGAACGCGCGACGAACATCCTCGTCGAACACCGGGACCGGCTCGATCGGCTGGCCGAGGCCCTCCTGGAGGAGGAAACCATCGAGGGGGATGCGCTGCTGCACCTGTTGCAAGGCGATGTTCGTGAGCCCCGGCCGGTCGCAGCTGCGCCAGAGACACCTGTCCCGGACGCTGCGGACCCGGCTTCGGCTCCGCCACCGGCCGAAGCGCACGGCCTCGCCTGGGGACCCGCTGCGGCCGAGTCCGAACCCCCGCAGGCCTCTTCGTAGATCCGAACCACCGCCAGCCCAGCCACTACCCG
>CALMIW010000425.1 GCA_937864275.1 uncultured Dehalococcoidia bacterium | reverse complement strand
ATCGAAGTCCACGAACTGACGAAGCGATACGGCGACACGCTCGCGGTCGACCGCCTGTCATTCACGGTGCAACCGGGCATCGTGACGGGCTTCCTTGGCCCCAACGGCGCCGGCAAGACCACAACGATGCGCATGATCCTTGGTCTCGACGCCCCAACCTCTGGCTCCGTGAGGGTCAACGGCCATGCGTACCGCACGATCGGAGCGCCACTGCATGAGGTCGGAGCACTCATCGATGCGAAGGCAGCCAACGGAGGCTGCACCGCCTACCAGCACCTTCGCTGGCTGGCATCCGCCGGGGGCATCCCGCGCACACGAATCGACGAGGTCCTGGAGATCGTTGGCCTGTCGAGCGTGGCCAACAGGAGAGTTGGTGGCTTTTCGCTCGGGATGTATCAACGTCTCGGCATCGCGGCCGCGCTCCTCGGGGACCCACGCATCCTGCTCTTCGACGAACCTGTGAATGGCCTCGACCCGGAAGGGATCCGTTGGATCCGGTCGCTGCTGAAACGGCTGGCCGGCGAAGGCCGGACCCTTCTCCTTTCCAGCCACCTGATGAGCGAGATGGAGGAGACAGCCGACCACATCATCGTCATCAGCCGCGGGCGCCTCATCGCGGACACATCGCTCGCGGAGTTCACACAACGAAGCTCCGGCAGCCACGTCCGGGTGGTTTCCCCACAAGGATGCGACCTCGTTCCGCTGCTCGAAAGGGCGGGCGGAGCTGTCATCAGCAGTGCCGGCGGACTGACCGTGACCGGCATCGAAGCGCCACAGATCGGGCAGATCGCGGCCGCGAACCGTATCGAGCTTCACGAACTCTCGCCTCGCCGCGCGACGCTCGAATCGGCGTTCATGGAACTCACCGAGGGGACGCTCGAATACCAGGCGGCCGGCGCGACCACCGCTGAGTCCGAACAGACTGGGCGGCAGGTAGCCGAAATGGGGGCCCGCTCATGACCATGGAAACGCTGACCTCTGTGCAAACGTCCAGCTTGCGTGCCGCGCCGCGCCGGTCCCGGTTCGGCGACACACTGGTGTCCGAGTGGGTCAAGTTGACCTCGGTGCGGTCGACCTACATCACGCTCGGCCTGGGCATCGGACTTTCGATTCTCACGACCGCAGTTGCCATGCTGGCGATCGCGCCAGACCAGTGGCCCGCCGATGTCGATGCCCGGCTGTTCTGGCTGGTCGGCAACATCTTCACCCTGATTGTCTTCTCGGTATTCGGCGTCCTGACCGCTACGCGTGAGTACTCGAGCGGCACGATCCGGCTCACGCTGGCGGCTACACCAAGGCGCGGCCGCGTCTTCGCAGCGAAGCTGCTGCTCACGGCGGGTATTACGCTCATCGCTGGATTCATCGCGATCGCCGGGATGTTCGCCGTCGCACAGGTAATCAATGGCGCCTACGGCGGGCCGGTGGTGGGGATCGGTGACCCAGGCATCGCCCGGCTAATTCTCGGCATGGGCCTCACGATGCCCTTCTTCCCGGTCATCGGCCTTGCCCTCGGTTTCTTGATGCGCAGCGCCGCAGGGGCAATCACGGCCGTTCTTGGTCTCATCTGGCTGCCGGTCATCTTCGGGGAAGTCGTGCCCACCTGGTGGCGCGAGAACATCGTC
>CALMIW010000424.1 GCA_937864275.1 uncultured Dehalococcoidia bacterium | reverse complement strand
AACGAAACTCGAGCGCGGCTGCGCGGGAGAGGAAAGAGGGAGGGGGAACCATTAAGACTCGACTGGACCAAACCGACCCCCACCCCCACAACCGCGCCCGCCGATACGCTACTTGGATGGACCATCAGCACATCCCGGCGCGCCACCTCCTGGTCGCGCTGGCGGTTGTAGCGGTCTGGGGCTCGAACTTCAGTGTGATCAAGGTGGCGCTCGACGACCTGCCGCCGCTCTTCTTCGCGACGTTGCGGTTCGCGTTCGCGTTCTTCCCGATGGCGCTGTTCTTGCCCCGGCCGAAGGTGCCGCTGCGCGAACTCGCCGCTTACGGAGTCCTCATTGGCGCGGGCCAGTTCGGGCTGCTCTACATCGCGCTTCGGGGCGACGTCACGCCGGGCCTCGCTTCGCTGGTGCTGCAGATGCAGGTGTTCTTCACCATAGGGCTTTCCATGGCGCTCACCGGGGAGCGGGTGCGGCTCTACCAGGTGTTCGCGCTCGGCCTGGCCGTCGCGGGGATCATCCTGATCGCCGTCCGGACTGGCGGCGACACGACACTGCTCGGCCTCGCGTTGTGCCTCGGCGCGGCCTTCAGTTGGGCCTGCGGCAACATTGTCAGCCGACGCGCCCAGGACGTGAACATGCTCGCCTACGTCGTCTGGGCCAGCGTGTTCGCGGTGCCACCCCTTTTGTTGCTATCGCTCCTGTTCGAAGGCCCTGCCGACATCCGCGCAGGCGTGGGCGCGGCAGGCGTCGGCACATGGCTGGCGGTCGCCTATCAGTCGGCCGGCAACACGATGTTCGGATACGGCGCCTGGGGTTGGCTGCTCTCGCGTCACCCCGCCGCCACGATCACGCCGACAGCGCTGCTCGTTCCGGTGTTCGGCATGGCCGTGGCGTGGATGTTCCTGGATGAGGCGCTGCCGTCGTGGAAGCTGGTCGCGGCGGCGCTGGTGCTGGCCGGCCTCTCGCTGAACCTGGTGATTCCACGGGTGGCGAGCCGGCGCACCCGGGACGCTGCGCCGATCCCGGAGGCCGCGGCCGGCGGCTAGAGTTCGCCGTGAAGCCGGGCTGCTCCCCGCCGCCGAGGAGCTTGCGGAGGGCTTCCCGCGGCGGGCCGATCTCGTCCTTGACCGGGCGGTAGAACACGAACCCGAGCACGCACATGGCCAGCACGATGAGGCTGCCGGTGACCGCCAGCGCCTGCCAGCTCTTGCCGAACGAGTCGCCGAAGCCCACCACTACGGTCGTCGGGACGATCGAGCCGAGGGCGACAAGGGTGATGAACTGCTTGAACCCCATCTTCGTGAGGCCGGCGGCATAGGCCGCGAAATCGAACGAGATCGGCATCATCCGCCACCAGAAGACGAGCTGGGGGCCCATCTGGGCGGCGAGCTGGTCGACGCGGTCGGCGCCCTCCTGGCCGATGAGCCTGGGGATGAACCGGCGGCCGAACTTCCGCGAGACCCAGAAGATGATCATCGAGCCGATAAGCTGGCCGATGACCGAGTAGACAACTCCCAGGACGGTGCCCCAGGCGATGCCGGCCGCGATCATGAACGGCGGGTTCGGGATGGGGGCGATGACCATGGCGACGGCCAGGACCGTGATGAGCAGGATGGGGCCCCACACGCCCAGGTCGCGGATCCATTCGCGCACGTCCTCGACGTCCAGATCGCCGGTCATGAACTCCAGGAGGATGAGCACCGTCGCCCCGGCGAGCGCGATCAGGCTGATCATCCTCCGGCGCACCTTCGGGTTCGCCAGGAGGGGCTGGGCCGGCGCACCGGCATCGTGATGGACGTGGGGCTCGGCGTGCCGGAAGAGGTCGCCGAGTTCGCCCCAGATGAAATAGGCCGTGATGACGGTCAGCCCACCGGCCACGGCCTTCGAATGAAATAGCGCGTACGCGGTGCCGCCTACGGCGAGGGCTGCGGCGACCGCGACGACAAGGATGATCTTCTCTCGCATGCGAAGTCGAATGCTAAGGCCGCCTCCTCTTCCCCGGAAGGATTCGTGGAAAGGCCGCTGTAACACGTTCGAAACCACGTTCAGGCAGAGTGGGCCGATGGCTACCCTGGAACTCATTGTCCGGCCGGCGACCGAGGCCGACCTGGAAGCCATCAACCGCATCCACAACCCGGAGATACTCCACGGTACGGCCACCTGGGACACGGAGGCGTGGACCATCGAGGAGCGGCGCGAGTGGTTCAGCCACCACGACGCGATGACCCCCGTCCTCGTGGCGGAGCACGCTGGCGAGGTTGTCGGTTTCGCCTATGTCACGCTGGTGAGCCAGAAGTACGGCTGGCGGTTCGCGCGCGAGGACACGATCTACATCGACGAGCACTACCGCGGCCGGGGCGTCGGCGAGCGGCTGCTGTCCGCGCTGCTCGAGGTGCTGCGGGAGCTTGGCGTTCGCCTGGTCATCGCCTCGATCGCGTCGACCAACACGGCCAGCATCCGTCTCCACGCCAAGCACGGCTTCGAAGTGATGGGCGAGATGCGAAACGCCGGTTACAAGTTCGGCCAGTGGCTGAACACGACGTACATGCAGCTGGATCTCGGCGAACCGCCTCCGGACAAGCCGACCTGGTAACGGCTCAGGCCTTCAAGAAGTCCAGGAGGAGGGCGTTGACCTCGGCCGGACGCTCCTGCTGCGTCCAGTGGGCGCAGTCCTCGATGTGCTCCATCCGGATGCCGGGGATGAGCATCGGCATCGCGGCCGCCATCTCCGGCTTGAGGATGGTGTCCTTTCCCGCTGTCACCATCATCGATCGGATGTGCAGTTGCGGCCCTTTCGGCGCATCCATCTCGTCGGCGTTCCTGTCAGCGGCCCGGTACCAGTTCAGTCCTCCGCGGAATCCCGTCCGCGTGTAGACCTTCACGTATTCGGCCAACTCCTCTTCGGTGAGGAAGGTATCCGTGTTGTCGATCCTGGTCAGCACGCCGCTGCCATCGCCGCCGACCGTCATGAAGGTGGTGAAGTCCTCAGCGCGAGTGTAGGGCAGGAAGATCTTTCTGAACGTGGTCGGGATGTCGGCCTCGAGTTCGGCTTCGGCAACGCCTGGCGCGAGGAAGTAGCGCATGTAGAAAGTCTTGTCGGTCTGGCGGTGGAAGTCGCGCAGTGCCTCGGTGGTCCGGGTGTTGGAGGGCGGGCCGTACGGGGTATTCAGGCCAACGAGTGCCTCGACGCGCTCGGGGTACCGCAGCCCCATCTGCCAGATGACCGCGCCGCCCCAATCGTGGCCGACGAAGACGGCCTTTTCGATGCCGAGTGCGTCCAGGAGGCCGGCCATGTCGGCGCAGAGGATGTTCATGGTGTACTCGGCCGGGTCCGCTGGTGCGTCGGTGCCACCGTAGCCGCGCATGTCTGGCGCGATTGCCCGGAAGCCCGCTTCCGCGAGCGCGTGGAGCTGGTGGCGCCAGGAGTACCAGAGCTCTGGCCAACCGTGGCAGAAGACGACGGCCGGGCCCGTCCCCGCCTCCGCCACGTGCATGGAGATCCCGTTCGTTTGGATGGTGCGGTGCTGGATCTCGGCCATGCGCGGGGTCCCTCCGGAGAAGCTGGCGCGTATTGTGGCCGATCCTCGCCGGCTGTGCGTTCATCGACTGGCCCCGCCGGTCGCGCGCGGCTACGCTCTTTTCGATGGCGTTCAACCCCGAAGACCTCGACCTGCTCGAGAGGACTCTGCTCGGCGTGCTTTCGGTGGGCCTGCCGCCGTCCAAAGCGGCTGGCAGCGACACCTTCCGCGTGGACCACGTGACCGCGGTGATCGCGGCGATGCAGGAGGCGGGCGACGCCCACGCCTACCTCGCCGAGGACCGTGTCCGGGTGACGGGGGAGTTCCGGAGCCGCCTCCGCGCGACGATCGCCGGCCTCGAAGAGAAGGGCCTCGTGACGACGCCGGCGGCCGGGATGCCCGCAGCGGCGGGCGGGTACGAGGAAGGTCTCCTGATTGACCTCGTCGAGCCGGATGAGCAGCCAACGGTGCTCGACCGCTACCTCTCGCAGCTCTGCATGGAAGTGCTGTTCAACATCCCGCCGGTGTACCCGTTCCTGATGGAGCGCTACGCCGCCAGCGGGGAAGTCTGGCGCCGCCTGCGCGAAGGCGGCTACGCCCGGGAACTGACGGCGGAAGAGAAGCAGAAGCAGGCCGACGTGCTGGCCAGGCACATCGCCGCCGCCAACGCGGTCATCACCACCGCCGCCATTCCGGGCCGGGCCGCGCCGAAGATCGTCACCGCCGCCATGGTCGAGGGCATG
>CALMIW010000423.1 GCA_937864275.1 uncultured Dehalococcoidia bacterium | reverse complement strand
AGAGGGAGACGCGGCGCACGCCGATGTCGACGACGAACTCCGTCCTAGTGATGGTCACCGACACTAGAGCACGCCTTGCTGGTTGGGCGCTCGGTGGTGGACGGCCTGGAGACCGACGCGGCGGCGACGGGACGGCAGGACACACCGCAGGACGCGTTGCCGGCCGAGGAGTCCGGCCCCCACTGTCGACCCGTCCTGGCCGCCCGGCCCGCCGAACCTTGCTGCCCCGCTCTGCACGCTAGCTTGGGAGACCATGGCGAGACCGAAACGGCTGGCTACGATGGTCGCAGTCGCTGTGGCAGCCTTCCTTGCTAGCGTCCTGGCAATGAATATTCTCTTTGCCATCTATGTCCGTTGACTCTAGTCTTCCAAGACCGTTTCATGGGAATCGATTGTGAATCAATACCCCGTTAAGACGATTATCGGAGACAAGACAATCCGCAACTGCAGGCTAACTGTCGACAAGAACAGCACCACACTCTGGCGTTGGGACAGGGAGTCGAGTTCCGCCGTCGTGCTCCGCCGCACCACGACTGGACCAATCCGAATTGGGGCCACGCAGAATTGGAAAGTCGCTGATCTAGTTGTCGAGGCCCAACGTGGATGCGGGTGCTCTCATCCGATGTACACCTTTGTCCCTCCTGCCGACTCAATCTCATGAGCATCTCTAGAACCGATCTTGCTCTCGGCGCCGCGGCCACCGCTCGCCTTGCGCGTTTGGCGACGCGCGATTCCCTACTTGACGAACCGCGCCTTCGTTACGTGCGGCGGATGGATCGTACCGGCCACTCCAAGTTGGCGGAGTTGGCTGTGTGTCCATGGTGCATCTCGGTTTGGATCGGAGGGATCATCGCATTTGCTGCACACAAGAAGATCCCAGGCTATGAGCTGGTAACTGCGGCACTCACCTTCTCTCTGGCCGCCGGACTCATCAATGAGATTGGCGCTGAAAGCAGCGAATGAGGCAACCTTTGGAGAACGATTGATGCTGACACCTAAGCCTGACGCCAGTAGACGTTGTGGGCCACGGTCACCCAGTCGAATCAGAGGAGCCCCGACTCCTCAGTCTCGTGAGAACCAACGAGCCTCTACGAAACCCGGGCCGATTCAGTCGCTGGGGTCGTCGCAGCTTTGAATGGCGTATGGGGTTGAGACGATGGGTGCGAGAGCTGCTGGTCCTATTGGCGATCCACCTGATCTGGGCCGGAACGCTCGGGTGCAGTGGGCGGAAACGGCGGTCGTCGGCACGGTCGGAGGCGAGACGGTGGTATGGGC
The DNA here is from genome assembly GCA_937864275.1 of uncultured Dehalococcoidia bacterium. GTDB lineage: Bacteria > Chloroflexota > Dehalococcoidia > Tepidiformales > Tepidiformaceae > Amarobacter. The sequence continues at coordinate 2,154 of CALMIW010000423.1, read as the reverse complement.
GGACGACGGCTTGGTCCACCTGCCTCGGCTGGCTGCCGTAGTAGCCGACTACTTCGACGGGGCGACCCCACTGGTTGAGCTCGTCGAAGACGCAGCGTTTGCTTCTGGCCTGACTGAGCCGGCCGTTTGGGAGCAGCTTCGCGATCCGATCGACGCGCTGCTGAACGCAGGAGCGTTCTTGGGGTCGACGGCTGCCCCTCCACACGAGGTGCCCGCTCCAGTCGGAGCGGTGGGAGACGAAAGTAACTCCGACGTTGTCAACATCGAAGTCGTCAAGGCGAGCGATGGTTCCGTGGTCACCACTGAGTACTTGCGGAACGGACAGCGTCGCATCTCATCGACTCTGCAGTTTGGATCGGCTGCGCGGGACTCGTTTATTGCGGGCGATCGGAGTCTGGCCGAGATGATTCCGCGTGATAGCTGCCTAGGAAGCAAGCTCAGAAACGACGAATCGGTTCCACTCCTGACGTTTCGTTGTTCGGACGGGCGCTCACGATCGGTAAGGTGTCACAGCCCCGAAGTCGCCGAGCTGCTCAGGTCGCGAGGGGCGCGGGTGCTTGTTGGCGATGGGAGCCGAGGCGCCATCGTCGTCTTCGTGGTCACGCCGCTCGAAGGCGTGGGGCCCCTGCGGGTCTACGACGCACGGGGCCAGCGAGTCGGTCGGCCGCGATCTATCGATGAGGCGGCGGACCTAGCGGACTCGCTGCTCTCCGCCCATCGATGGGAGACGAGTGGTGTACACGCAGGCATGCCCCTGCGCTTGCGCTTCCACACCCTGACCCGAGGGAACGAACAGTGCTTGATTCCGGAAGGCCTCATGCTTGATCGATCCGTCGCCCGACTCTTGCGCAGCCGAGGGTGGAGCATGGGTTGGGGCCACCTGCACCTGGACCGCAATGGGACTGTCCATCGACTGACAGAGCTTGGCGGCGCCTCGCCGCCTCTGCGGAGCCGAATTCTTGTTAGGGGGGATGCCCGCCCGTTTCAGCTCCTTCCGTACATCGAGTTCCCAGAGATTGAGGATCGGGCCACTCGGGAACAGATCCTTCAGCGCGCTTGCGAGTTTGCCGACAGGGCGGAGCTGAGCGCCATTCGCTGGTGAACCCACGCCACCCCTGCTAGGGTGCAATGCCCGTAGCGTAACTTGGGTCCTGTAAAGTAACTTGGGAGTACGGGTAGGTGGATCGTCCAATCGAGCGCGAGAATGATGAGATAGAGTCCGACTCTAGCGGAGCCGAATCAAGTCGGTTGAATCGGCGGGGAGCAATGAGGGCGGCCCTCGGGGGGGCCGTAGCTGGGGCGGTCTTCGTTGCTCCTCGCGTTGCCGGGTTCAGCGTTGCCCCAAGCTATGCTGCCGCCGCCAGCTGTACATCAGGGGCTGGTAGCCCCGCCTTGAATAGCGCCAAACCGGACCTCTGTGCCGTGATTTGTTGGGGTAACAAGAATGGCAACGCCGGCGACCCTTTCGGTTGTGGGTGCAATAACTGCAAATGTTCCGACGAGACTCAGAACTTGAGCCTTCCAGGCACCAACTTTTCCTTACGTTTCGACGTTGGTGGAACGGCTGGGTGCTTTGGCTGCGGTAAGAACGGGGGATACCGGTATCAAATCAACGGAATCGATCCGCCCTTCCAGCAGTGCACCTTGACCTTCGGCGGGTCAAGCAACTGCAACAGCCCAGCCACTATCACTGCCAACAACAATGTACCGCTAACCAGTTGGGCTAGTGGGACCATGGTCTGCAATTCCGATAACACCAACGTGACTATGAACGTCACCTTCACGTGCACGTGCAACTAGTTGCAGCTAGTTGCAGGGTGATTACCCTGCTCAGAGTGTTAGTCGACACCAACGCCCGATAGCCATGGTTGCGCCAGACCGAAGCGATCAAGAAGCTTGTGTGGCGCGGGATATCGCTGAAGGTGACGTGTTGTCAATCCCAACGCGGAGTGACCGCGGATGGCGGTCCGTGTTAGCCCGCAGCAATTCTCTGCGCCAGCTGGATGCGCGCGCACGTCTGCAGTCCCTCGGAGAGATTGGCAGCTATCTGGATCAGACTCCCAGCGTCGGCGAGCACGGAGCGCCGCTGGCGGTCGGGCACTGGGCCTCAGCTAGTGAACTCTGGCATGCCATCGAGACACTTTGCAGCACAGA
>CALMIW010000422.1 GCA_937864275.1 uncultured Dehalococcoidia bacterium | reverse complement strand
CCTGGATGTTCAACCGCTCGATCATCGCATCGATTCTGCGTCCGCGGGAACCGCGGAAAAGCGAATTCGTAGATCAACGTCTACAATTTCGCTACCCTGCCATATGGGCATTGCGCATTCATGACCGACACCCTCGCCGAAGCACAAAACGCCGCCGCCAACGACCCCGCCAAAGGCCACGAGACCATCGTGGTCATCGACTTTGGCGCCCAGTACTCCATGCTCATCGCCCGCCGGGTGCGGGAGTTGAACACCTACTGCGAGCTCATCCCCTGGGATTCTCCCGCCGAACGCGTCGCCGGACTTGATGTCCGGGGTTACATCCTTTCGGGCGGGCCGTCCTCGGTGTACGACGAAGACGCGCCGATGGCGCCGCAGTGGGTCTACGACTCCGGGAAGCCGATCCTCGGCATTTGTTATGGAATGCAGCTACTCGCCCACCAGCTCGGCGGCAAGGTTGGCCCCGGCTCCGAGCGCGAGTTCGGACCCGCCTCGATCACCCGCTCGGTCGCGACTCCGCTGCTCGACGGGCTGCCGGACTCGGTCGAGGTCTGGATGAGCCATGGCGACCGCCTCGAGGCGCTGCCGCCCGGATTCATTTCCATCGCCCACTCGGGCAACTCCCCGTACGCGGTGATGGCCGATCCCGGACGAGGCTACTACGGGCTGCAGTTCCACCCGGAAGTTGTCCACACGCCGCGCGGCAAAGACATGTTGCGCAACTTCGTGCGCGACATCTGCCACTCCGAAGGTACCTGGACGGCCGGCAACTTCATCGACGAAACCGTCGAAGCGATACGCAAACAGGTCGGCGACGGCAAAGTCATCTGCGGCCTCTCAGGCGGCGTCGACAGCGCGGTGGCCGCCGCGCTCGTTCACAAGGCCGTCGGCGACCAGCTCATCTGCATCTTCGTCGACAACGGCCTGTTGCGGTCGGGCGAGGCCGAAGAGGTGGTGACGACCTTCCGGCGGAACATGCACATCAACCTGGTCCACGTCGAAGCAGAAGACCAGTTCCTTTCCCAACTTGCCGAGGTGACCGCGCCGGAGACGAAGCGCATCCGCATCGGCAACACCTTCGTCCGTATCTTCGAGCGCGAGGCTCGCGCAATCGAGGACGCCCGGTTCCTCTGCCAGGGCACGCTCTACCCGGACGTGATCGAAAGCGGTTCGCACGGGAAGGGCGCCAAGGTCATCAAGACCCACCACAACGTGGGCGGGCTCCCCGCCGACATGAAACTCGGCCTGGTGGAGCCACTGCGCTACCTCTTCAAGGACGAAGTCCGCCGCATCGGCGAGGCCCTCGGCCTGCCGGAGGAGATGGTGTGGCGGCACCCGTTCCCCGGCCCCGGGCTCGCCATCCGCTGCATCGGCGAGGTGACGAGGGAGAAGCTCGACATCCTCCGCCGCGCCGACCTGATCGTCATGGACGAGATCCGGGAAGCCGGGCTCTACCGGGACATCTGGCAGACGTTCGCGGTGCTCACCGACACGAAAACCGTCGGGGTGCAGGGCGACTACCGGACGTACGGCTACGCCGTGGCGATCCGCGCGGTCGTCGCCGACGACGCGATGACGGCCGACTGGGCCCGCCTCCCGCACGAACTGCTGGCCCGCATGTCCAACCGCATCGTGAACGAAGTCCACGGTATCACCCGCGTCGTCTACGACATCACGCCGAAGCCCCCGGGGACGATCGAATGGGAGTAGTCCCACTTCGGATCGCCGGTCCGGAACCGGGAATGCGAGGCAGGCCGTGAGCGCGCGGGTGCTGCTCGCCGGCTCCGGGGGGCGGGAACACGCGACCGCCTGGAAGCTGAGCCAGTCGCCCCATGTCGGGGAGATTTTCATAGCGCCGGGCAACGGCGGAACGGCGCTCATCGGCACGAACCTGCCGTTGAAGTCGACCGACATCGACGGGATCGTGGCTGCCGCAAAGGCGAACCGGATCGACTTCTACCTCGCCAGCAGCGACGACCCTCAGCCCCTGGGCCTCGTCGACAGGCTCCAGGCAGAGGGAATCCTCTGCTACGGCCCATCGGCCGCAGCCGCACGCATCGAAGGGAGCAAGGCCTGGGCGAAGGGGTTCATGGCCCGCCGGGGCATCCCGACAGCGGAGGGCGAGTCGTTCGACAACTACGCGGGCGCGGCCGCCTACATCGAATCGCTGCCCGAAGGGAAGCTCTGGGTGAAAGCCTCGGGCCTCGCCGCGGGCAAGGGAGCGGTCGGCTGCGAGACGCGCGAAACCGCACTTGCGACGGCCAGGGAGATGCTCATCGACCGCCAATTCGGCGCCTCGAGCGACACCGTGGTCATCGAACGGGACATGCCGGGCTGGGAGACCAGCGCGCACGCATTCTGCGACGGGAAGACGGCGGTGCTCTGGCCGTTTGCGACCGACTACAAGCGCGCGCTGACCGGCGGCGAGGGGTTGAACACCGGCGGCATGGGCTCGTACAGCCCAAGCGCTGGAGTGAGTGCCGCGCTGGCCGAAGAAGTCAAGCGAGTAGTCGTTGACCCCGTGATCGCGGGCATGGCCGCCGAAGGCCATCCATACAACGGCACCCTGTTCCCCGGCATCATGGTGACTGCCGAAGGCCCGAAGATCGTCGAGTACAACGCCCGCTCGGGCGACCCGGAGACGCAGGTCCTGCTGCCTCGCCTGGAGAGCGACCTGTACGAGGTGGCTCGTGCCGCCGCCCTCGGAGACCTGGGGTCGGTCGACATCCGCTGGTCGGCGAGGCCGGCCGTCGGCGTCGTCGTCGCGAGCCGGGGGTACCCGGAGTCCTTCGAGACCGGCTTCCCAATTACGGGTCTCGACGCCGTCGATTCCGGCGTCTTCGTGTTCCACGCCGGGACGAAAGCCGTGGAGGACGGATTCGTCACCTCGGGGGGGCGGGTCTGCACCGTGGTTGCCATGGGCGAAACGATGGCGGAAGCCCGCGCCCGCGCGTACGACAACGCCCGCCGCATCACCTTCGCAAACGCGTACTACCGCACCGATATCGCACTGGAGGCAGTCTGATGGCTAATCCGCTGGTCGCAATCCTTATGGGCTCCGCGAATGACGAGCCCCTCCTCGAACCAACGAAGAAGGTCCTCGACGACCTCGGCATTCCGTACATCGTGCGCGCGACCTCGGCCCACCGCACGCCCGACAAGGTGCGCGAGTTCGCGAAGCGGGCCGAAAGCGACGGCCTCGAAGTGATGATTTGCGCCGCCGGCGGCGCCGCCCATCTACCCGGCGCGGTGGCCGCGAACTGCACGCTGCCAGTCATCGGCATACCGCTCGCTTCGAGCGAGGTGGCGGGCGGGCTCGATGCCATCTACGGCGTGCTCCAGATGCCGCCGGGCGTGCCAGTCGCGGGGGTGGCGGTGGGTGCGTGGGGGGCCCGCAACGCGGGCTACCTCGCAGCCTCCATCCTCGCC
>CALMIW010000421.1 GCA_937864275.1 uncultured Dehalococcoidia bacterium | reverse complement strand
CACCACCGAGGTGGCCGTGATCTCACTTGGCGGCATGGTGGTGAGCACATCCATCCGGGCCGCGGGCGACGAGATGGACCAGGACATCATCGCCTACGCCCGCCAGGTGCATAACCTCCTCATCGGGGAGCGGACCGCGGAGGAGATCAAGAAGCTCGCCGGCTCGGCGGCGCCGCTCGACCCCGAAGAAACGATCGACATCCGGGGGCGCGACCTCGCCACCGGCCTCCCGAAGTCGGTCGAAGTGAGCACCGTCGAGATCCGGGACGCGCTGGCGGGCTCGATCAGCGCGATCGTCGAAGCCGTGCGCTCGTCGATCGAGATCACGCCGCCAGAACTCGTCAGCGACCTGATGGCACATGGCATCGCCCTTGCCGGCGGCGGAGCGATGCTGCGCGGCCTGGACCGGCGTCTAAGCCAGGAGACCCGCTTCCCCGTCTACGTGGCGGAGGACCCGCTGCTTTGCGTGGTCCGCGGGGCGGGCGAGGTCCTGGAAGAGACGGAACTGCTCAATAAGGTCCAGTCGCAATTGGCCTCGCGCAGGACGGGACGCTAGCATCGGTAGGCGCCCGGTAGTGACCTCATGCTGATCTTTCAACGGTACCAATGGTGGGTTGCCTCGATGATCGGCCTCGCGCTCTTTCTTGCGCTGGCCGGGCAGGTCGGCGTGCTGAGCCCCTTCCAGGGCGTCTTCCTTCGGATCACCTCCCCGGTGGAGAGCGTGCTCAACGGCGTCTTCCGGCCGGTCGCCTCGGTGCTCTCGAATGCAGGCGAAATCGGCGACCTGCGCGACGAGAACGACCGGCTGCGGCTCGAAAACGAAGAGTTGCGCAACCAGGTCGGAGAACTGCAACAGAACGCGGAAGACATCAAGGGCCTTCGCGACGCCCTCAGCCTCACGCAGGGCGACCAATCGGTGCAGTACGTCGCCGCCGACATCGTCCACCGCGACGCTTCGCCCTTTACGGACGTCGTGACCATCAACCGCGGCAGCGGCGACGGCATCCAGGTCGGGATGGTGGTCGTTTCGACGAAGGGCACGCTGATGGGCAAGGTGACGAAGGTGACGGCCACCAGTTCGTTCGTGCGACTCATCACCGACACCCAGAGCACCGTCAGCGCGGAGATCCTCGGCACCGGCGCGGATGGGAGCGTGAAGGGGACGCCGAACCGCGGACTGGCGTTCGAGCTCGCCCAGGGCGACATCCAGGTCGGCGACCAGATCGTGACGGCCGGTCTCGGCGGCGGCTACCCTCGCGGCCTGCCGATCGGGCGGGTCGCAACGGTGACCGGGACGAGCCAGGACCTCTACAAGAAAGTGACCGTCGAACCAGGCGTGCGGATCGGCACGGCGGAAAACGTCCTGGTGCGCACCGACTTCATCCCCGAATCGCTTGGGCTGGGCGACTAGATGTCCAGAGAAGCGACCCCTGGCCGGCCAGCGCGAGGCGCGACCCGATGAAGATGTTCTCGGCCATCGTGGCGACGGTCTTCGCGGCTATCTGGCAGGTCACGGTGGCTCCGCTGTTCCCCGCCTGGGGCGTCACCTTCGATTTCCTCCTGCTGACGCTGGTCGTCATGACTGCCTTTGGCTCCCCGCAACGCGCGATGGTCTGCACCCCCGTGGCGGCGGTTGCCTACGGATTCCTCGCGAACCGGGAGCCGGGCCTGATACTTCTCGCCTATCTGCCGCTCCTCCCGCTGGGCTTCTACCTCGAAGGCGCGCGCGTCCCGCTCAACCATTACGCCCGGACAGCGCTGGTGCTGGCGGCGACGGGAGCCTGGGCGCGACTGCTGTTCGTGCTTGCGAGCGTGGTCGGTGGTGCGGACGCGACGCCCGGGCTGGTCCTGGTCCACGTCATCCTGCCCGGCGCTTTCCTCGATCTTGCTTTACTGAGCATGGTTTACGTCCCGCTGCGTCTCCTAGGATGGAGCGGGCAAGGCATGTCGCTTTCGCGCGGGGGCTATTACTCCAGCCTATGAGTTTCATGGATGAAGGCTTCCGAGCACCCGGCGGTTCGAGCCGGAACCGGCCCCACGGCAACCTGGGGATGCTTCGCATCGCTGTGCTCGGGCTGTTCCTGATTCTCGCCATCCGCCTTGGGCAGATGCAGATCGTCGATGGGGCGAACTACGCGAAACGCTCCGAACAGAACCACATCTACCAGAAGAACGTCCTCCCCACGCGCGGGCTGATCACCGACCGGAACGGAGAGGCGCTGGTCCAGAACGTCGGCGTGTATTCAGCGAGCATCCTGCCGGAAGCGCTCCCGAACGATGTCCAGTTCGATGACTGGAAGGAGATGCGCTACCGCATCTACCTCAAGCTCGAGGAGATCACCGGGACTTCGGCACTCGAAATCCAGGCCCGCGTCGAAGACGCGGAGGACGCCGGCCAGGGCTACATCGCGATCAAGGCGGCAGACAACCTGACCAAGGAGCAAGCGCTCGCACTCGACGAAGTGGCGGCGGAGATGCCGGGCGTTTCGCTCGCGATCACGCCAGGGCGCTCGTATATCGGGGGGCCCGAGTTCAGCCACATTCTCGGGTACATCGGCCCGCAGTTCGCCGAGGACGCAGCCAGGCTTGACGGCCAGGGCTACGAGTTCAACGAGCCGATCGGCAAGGACGGGCTGGAGGCCCGCTACGAATCGGACCTGCGCGGCACGGTGGGGTACAGCGCGGTGGAACAGGACGCGTACGGCCGCCAGATCGCAGCACTGCAATCCAAAGACCCGGTCCCGGGCAACAGCCTGGTGCTCGCCATCGACGCGGGGCTGCAGCGCTATACCGCGGAGCTCCTGGAGGACACACTGCCGTCCTCCGAGTGGGGCACTTCCAACGTCGGCGCGGCGGTGGTGATGGACCCGAACACCGGCGAGGTCCTGGCGCTCGTTTCGATCCCGACCTACGACAACAACATCTGGGCGGAGAGCAAGATCAGGTCGGCGGAACTCGAAGCGCTGGCAAACGACTCGACCACGTATGCGCTGACGAACAAGGCCCTCAGTTCGGCCGCCCCGGGTTCGACCTTCAAGATCGTGACGTCCTCCGCCGGCCTGGAAGAAGGGAACATCAACGCCGGCACGAGCTTCTACGTGGGATGCAACCTGGAAGTGAAGGGCGTTAACAACGAGATCTATACCTACAAGGACTGGCGCTGCCACAACATGACGATGGACGTGCGGACGGCGCTCGCATGGTCGTCCAACGTGTTCATGTTCCTCACCGCCGGCGGCGACCTGACGGCCACGCGCGGGCTTGGCAAGGACATCGAGGAGTCCGGCGCGATCCTGGCGACGTGGGCGCGGCGCTTCGGCTACGGCAAGACGACCGGCATCGACCTGTATGGCGAGGACCCCGGCAGGATCCCGGATCCGGGCTGGAAGAAACGCACCTACGTTGGCCCGGGCTTCAACGCCGGCGATAGCGAGTGGCTGCTCGGAGACAACTACAACACCGCGATCGGCCAGGGCGACGTGCTGGCGACGCCGTTGCAGGTAGCGAGGATGACCGCGGCCATCGCCAACGGCGGCAAGCTGGTCACTCCGCATATCGTCAACGAGGTCATCTCCCCAGAAGGAGAGACCGTCCGGACGATCGAGCCCGAGTTCCAGGACGTGGGCCTTTCGGAATCGACCATCCGGGTGATCCGCGAGGGCATGCTGGGCTCGGTGGCGTATGGCGCCGGGGAGCTGGCCCAGATCCCGAACGCCAGCGTGGCCGGCAAGACCGGTACGGCCGAGTTCTACGACCAGAAGAGCGACCGCTGGACGCAGCACGCGTGGTTCACGGGCTTCGCGCCCTACGACAAGCCCGAGGTCGTTGTGACGGTCTACTTCGACATCGGCATCGGCGGCACGCACGCGGCGCCGGTGGCGGGGAAGATCCTCGAGTACTACTTCGAGAACGTGAAGCGATGAGCAGCGTCACCTACGGCTACGGGGGAAGCGCCCGCTCGAGTGCGAGCGTCTGGCGAGGCTGGGACCGCTTCGACTACGTGATGGCGCTTACGGCCGTGGTCCTGGTCGGCGTCGGCCTGGTCCTGATCTACAGCGGATCGCTCTCGCTCTACGACGGGCCGATGACGAGCTTCGCCAGCCCGGTGTTCAAGCAGGTGGTCTTCGCCTGCATCGGCATCGCCGCGATGCTGGTGGTCTCGAAGATCGACTACCACTACCTGACCCACTACGCGTGGGTGCTCTACGGCCTTGGGATCCTTTCGCTGCTCGCCATCATGGTCATGGGCCAATCAGCCTACGGGTCGACTCGCTGGTTCGACCTCGGCCCGGTACAGATCCAGCCATCGGAGTTCGCCAAACTCGCGACCATCCTGGCCCTGGCCCGGTACTTCAGCGAACACGGCGGCGACGCCAAGGACCTCAAGACACTGCTCATCTCGCTCGCCATCGTCTCACCTGTTGCGGGGCTGGTGTTCATCCAGCCAGACCTGGGGACGAGCATCGTCTTCTTCGCCATCTGGATCGGGATCGTGGTCGTCGCCGGCGCGAACCGCAGCCACCTGCTGGTGATGGCTGCGATGTTCCTCGCCGTGCTCCCGTTCCTCTGGACGTTCGCGATTGCCGAGTACCAGGTGGACCGCGTCGCCGTCCTTGTCGACTCCGAGGAAGACCCGCTCGGCGACGGCTACAACGTGAACCAGTCCAAGATCGCCGTTGGCTCGGGGCAGATTTTCGGCAAGGGCTTTACGAACGGCGACCAGACTCAGCTGGGCTACCTGAAAGTCGCGACCAAGGACTTCATCTTCAGTCTGCTGAGCGAGGAATTCGGCTTCGTGGGCTGCATGGTAGTAATGGGACTCTTCATCCTTTTGCTGATGCGGGGGGTGCGGGCGGCACAGATTGCGGGAGACCCGGCGGGGCAGCTTGTCGCCGTGGGAATCGTTATGTTAATTCTGATGCAGACCTTCATCAACATCGCGGTGAACCTCAGCATCTTCCCGGTGACCGGTATCCCCCTGCCCTTCATCAGCCAGGGCGGCTCGTCGCTCGTCAGCATCTTCATCTCGCTCGGCATCCTCCAGAGCATCGTGATGCGGCATCGCGCCTACCGACAGACGTAGGGGCCTGTCCAATCCGAGAATTAGATCGCGACAGGACCTGTCGCGAATGTTTCCTATACTCTTCGACTCGCGCCCTTCCGGGTGCTGACGTTTGAGGAGGGACCGTGACTGACGAGTTGATTGGCAGGGTAGCGGTGGTCGCCGGCGGGACGAGGGGCGCGGGCCGGGGTATCGCGGTCGCACTGGGCGAGCGCGGCGCGACGGTCTACGTCACCGGCCGGAGCAGCCGGGCGAGCGGGCGTTCGGAGATGGATCGGCCGGAGACGATCGAGGAGACCGCCGAACTCGTTACGGCGGCCGGGGGCAAGGGCATCGCCGTGCGGGTGGACCATTCGAAGGTCGCGGATGTCGCCGCTCTCACTGAGCGTATCCGGACGGAGCAAGACGGCCGCCTCGATATCCTGGTAAACGACGTGTGGGGAGGCGACTCGCTGACGAAGTGGGGCGTCCCCTTCTGGGAGCAGGACCTCGCGGACGGAATCAAGCTGCTCCGGCAGGCGACCGAGACGCACGTGATCACGAGCTGGCACCTCGTACCGCTGATGGTCGCCCGCGGCTCGGGGCTTGTCGTCGAAATCACCGACGGCGTCGAAACGGCCTACCGGGAGGCGTTCTTCTACGACCTGGCCAAGGCCGGCGTGATCCGGCTCGCCGTGGCGCAGGCGGGCGACCTGAAGGAACGGGGAGTGACCGCCGTAGCGGTGACACCGGGTTTCCTGCGCAGCGAGGCGATGCTGGAGCTCTTCGGGGTGACGGAGGCGAATTGGCGGGACGCGACGGCACAGGATCCGCACTTCATCGCCTCCGAGACGCCGGCGTTCGTTGGGCGGGCCATCGCCGCGCTGGCATCGGACCCGGACCATAGGCGGCTCAGCGGGCAGGCGCTCAGTTCGTGGGGGCTTTCGGACATCTACGACTTCACCGACGCCGACGGCGCACGCCCGCACTGGGGCCGGTACTTCGCCGCAGCCTTCCCCAAGGAGTAACCGCCGGGCACGTGGACGCCGACTGCGGCTAGAATGCGCCCACACTTTCCCCGGGGGTTGAGCCCGTGACGTACGAGGCCATTCTTTACGACGTCGCCGACCGTGTGGCGACGATCACGCTGAACAAACCAGAACGCATGAACGCGTTCGACGACCAGATGCTCACCGAGTGGGCCGACGCGATCCATCGCGCCGACCAGGACCGCGACGTCGGCGCAGTCATCATCACCGGGGCCGGGCGAGGATTCTGCAGCGGCATGAACGTCGCGGCGGAAGCCGGCGGCAGCGGCGTACTGAGGACGCAGGCCTCGGTCGCGGACCGGCGGCACAGCCTGCGCGACCGCGTGCACCCTATCCCACGCGCCCTCATCCAACTCGAAAAGCCGTACATCGCCGCCATCAATGGCGCGGCCGCCGGCGCGGGCATGGATATGGCGACGATGGCGGACATTCGCTTCATGAGCACGACGGCGCGCGTCGGCATGACCTACGTGCGGATGGGGCTCATCCCCGGCGACGGCGGCACCTACTCGCTCCCCCGCGTGGTCGGCACGCAACGGGCACTCGACATGATCTGGACAGGCAAGCTGATCACCGCCCAGGAAGCGCTGGAGATCGGCTACGCACTGGCGATCTACGAACCGGAAGAGCTGATGCCGCGGGTCACCGAGTACGCGAAGAAGATCGCGAACGGGCCCGGGGTCGCCGTGCAGATCTCGAAGAAGCTGGTATACCGCTCGGCGAACATCTCCTTCGACGAACACCTCGACTTCGCGCAGATGGCGATGTTCGTCGCGCAATCAACCGAGGATGCCAGGGAAGGCCCGCGCGCATTCGTCGAGAAGCGCGAACCTCAGTTCAAGGGCATCTGAGCCCAGGCATCGTCCCTCCCCACGTCGTGGGGAGGGATTCACTTCGCGAGAACGACCCATGGCTTACGCGCCGGTAGCGGCGACGCTCGGATATGTGCTTTCCCCGGATCGGCGCTCGGTGCTGATGGTTCATCGCAACGCGCGGCCGTCGGATCACGCCTTCGGGAAGTACAACGGCCTGGGCGGGAAGATGGAACCAGACGAAGACCTCGCCGCCTGCATGATCCGCGAGATTCGCGAAGAGGCCGGCATCGAGGTCACCTCCCTGCGCCTGCGGGGGACGCTCTCCTGGCCGGGCTTCGGGGACAACCGCGAGGGCTGGTTCGGCTTCGTGTTCCTGATCGACGGTTGGCAGGGCACACCGCTCGATTCGAACCCTGAGGGGACACTCGAGTGGGTGCCGATTGCGCGGCTGCTCGCGGGGGAACTCCCGATGTGGGAGGGCGACCGGCTCTGGCTGCCGATGGTCTTCGATGACGACCCACGCCCTTTCCACGGGGTAGAGCCATTCGACGGGCTCGAGGTGATTGCTGATGGCTGGGCGTTTACGCGGATATAGTCCGGTGGCACTCAGGCTCAGGACGGAAAGAGCCGTCGCGGCTCGAGCAGGCCGTTCGCTCCCCGGATCAGCATGTCGCCGCTGATCTCCAGCGGCCGGCCGGCGATGCGCCGGATCTCGTCGCGAGCGGCGTAGAGGTCCTTCCCGATGCGGCGGACGAGATCTCCCGGCGAATCTCCGGGGAACCGCTCCCGGT
>CALMIW010000420.1 GCA_937864275.1 uncultured Dehalococcoidia bacterium | reverse complement strand
ACCAGCCTAGGTTCTGGCAGTTGCTGTGTCGATTGTTCGCCCGCGTCGCCGGCTGCTCGCAGGCCAGGCGGCCTCGGCGTCTCGTCGCGATTCGTCCGAAGCCACAGGGATGGTCGAACTGCCGGGCGCCAGGCGGCTCAGGCCATCCCGTAGGCGCGCGTCGGGTGCAGGCGTAGGACGAGGCGTCCGTCCGCGACCATCGCGGCGCGGTACTCGTCCCAGTCCGGATGCTCGCCCTGCAGCTCCCGGTACAGCTCGACGAGCTCATCCACAGTGGCATCGCCGGCGGCGCCGGCCACCGGGGTCAGCTCGGCGTCCCCCTCGATGACCACGTACGACCAGAAGTCGTCCGCAGTCACGTGCAACGACACCCTCGGGTCCCGGCCGGCGTTCTTCGTCTTCGCCCGATCCGCCGTCACCGAGATCCGGATGACCCCGTCCTCGCCGAGTCCGTACGAGATGTTGGACAGCTGCGGCCGACCGTCGGCCTTCAGCGTGACCAAGACCCCCCGATGCCTCGACCCGACATACGCCAACCCCGTCTCGAGATCCATGCCCGGCCCAACCCCCACGGCCCCACCCCGATTCCCGGCGGCGCCGGCGCTACTGCCCGACGAGCCGTTCAAACGTTTCCAGCGGTTCGAGGTCTGCCTGCTCTGCCGACTCGTCATCAGTGGCTTCAGAGGCAACCAGGGCGGCGAACTCTGCCGGCGGAACAGGCTTCGAGAAGAGGAAGCCCTGGGCAAACTCGCATCCGAGGCCACGGAGCACGTCGTACTGCTCCTGGCATTCGATCCCTTCGGCAACCGTACGCGCTCCGACACGACGAGCGAGGTCGATGACGGTGCGGACAACGGACACGTCTGCGGTCGGGAGCTCCAAGCCGTCGATGAACGACCGGTCGATCTTCACCACGTCAATTGAGAATCGCTGGAGGTCCTTGAGGCCCGAGTATCCCGTCCCAAAGTCGTCGACCGCTATTGAGACTCCAAGCGCCTGCAGGGCCTCGATCTGTCCACCGCGCTCGATCTCGCGGTCGATGAGCAGACTCTCGGTGATCTCCATCGTGAGCGCAGTCGGGGGCACGCCGTGTTCTTCGAGGATCGTCCGGACGTCCTGCACCAGATCTGATTCACGCATCTGGCGAACCGACACGTTGACGCTGATCTTGAAGTCGGGACTGACGAGAGCCCGAGCGCGCCAGACGCTCAGCTGCCGCAGTGCTTCGTCGAGCACCCATCGCCCGAGTGGCAGGATGAGGCCCGTCTCTTCAGCAAGAGGAACGAAAGCGCCCGGCCCCAGGATTCCCTTCTCTGGGTGGCGCCAGCGCACCAAGGCCTCGGCACCGCAAATGGAGCCAGAGCCGAAGTCCAGGATCGGCTGGTAGTAGAGAACCAGCTCGCCCTCGTCGACCGCGCGGCGCAGGGCCGCCTTCATCTCGAGGCGCTCGAAGCCGTCAACTCGCATGCCTTCCGTGAAGACTTCGAACCGGCCCTTGCCATTCTCCTTGGCCAGATACATCGCCATGTCCGCGTTGCGCAACAGCCCGTCCGTGGTGCAGCCATCGTCACTGTTCAAGGCGATACCGATGCTTGCCGTGATCTCGATCGTGCGCTCGGATACCTGGATCGGCTCGCGCAACGAATCGAGGATCCGGCTGGCGACTGCGAATACCTCCGTGTCGCTGACGGCCCGGTCGATAAGAATCGCGAACTCGTCACCGCCGAGTCGCGCAGCGGTGTCCGAAACCTCGAGGCAACTTTGAACGCGCTCGGAAACCGTCACTAGGAGGCGGTCGCCGACTGCGTGACCCAAGCTGTCGTTGACGCTCTTGAAGTCATCGAGGTCGAGGAACATCACCGCAGTGCTGCCACCCCCTGCCTTGGTCCGCGCGAGTCCGTCCGAGACCTTCGCGACGAACATCGACCTGTTACCAAGACCCGTGAGTGGATCGTGAAGGGACTGATGGCGAAGGTTGTCCTCCAACTGCTTCCGCGCAGTGACATCTCGGGCGTTCAGGACAACACCCTTCACAGCTGGCTCGCGCCGGAGGTCGGTGACCGTCACGTCGATGAGGTGAGGTGCACCGTTCCGATCAAGCATCTGCACCTCGATGCTCGTCTGACCGAACGAGTCTTCTCCTTCGAGAAGGTCTTTGAATCGCAGGGCCCGGCCAGCTTCTTCATCGGTCAAGAGTGACAGGACGTTCGTCCCGACGAGGTCGTCAGCCCGATACCCGAGGACCCCGACAACAGCGGGACTCATGTAGGTGAAGCATCCGCGACGGTCGATGACTGCGACGATGTCACTTGAGTTCTGGACCAGCGCCCTGAAACGGGCCTCGTTCTCCGACAAGCGGAGCTCTGCACCTTTTCGATCGGTGATCTCACGAGCGTTCACCACGACCGCACCCTCATCGATCTCGTCGCCAAGCCGGCGAGTGATGACTTCGAACCACCGATAGGAGCCGTCCGAGTGCCGCATCCGCAGCTCGACAGGATCAGCCGGCTGGGTCGGAGCCGCAGGCTCGCTCAGGACCGCTCGAGCTCGCCAACGATCTTCAGGGTGTACATGTTCAAGGGGCGGATGCCCGATCACCGACTCTGTCGACCGACCAAGAATTCTCTCGATAGCCGGACTACACGTGACCACCCGACCGTCACCGTCCAAGACGTTGATCAGATCCGAGCTGTTCTCGAACAGAGCACGGAACCTGCGCTCTGTTCTAAGTCGATGCAGGTTCTCTGCATCGGCGATCCCTCTACGAGCCAGCGCGACCTCACGTGCGAGATCGTCAAGCGCGTGCTTCTGCACTCGTGACAGCGGCTCCCGCGATCGCACCAGGAGTGCACCCTCCGGTAGCCCTCGACTGACCAGCGGCGAGACATGAACACAGTTCGACCAGCCGTCCGAACCGTCCTTGCCCGCT
>CALMIW010000419.1 GCA_937864275.1 uncultured Dehalococcoidia bacterium | reverse complement strand
TTCCGGGTCGAGCGTTGGGATGGGTGCAATCTGCATGCGTGTTCCTCTGAGATGAGTTCTGGGGCAGTTGCGCGGAAGTGTACGCCCATCTGGCCCGCTTTGCGGGGTCCGAAGGGGAGATTCTAGGCGTCCCAACGGGCGTGCCGGCGATTTCAGGGCCGCGACGCGCTCACGATTCGAGCCCGTGCAGGCGATTAAGGGCGGCGTGCTGCCGGTGGTCCCGTTCCTGGCCCGCGAGACCGGGATAGTCCGGCCCGTAGCGGTAGGCTCGGAACACCCAGCTCATCCGCAGTTCGCCGCGAGACGAGTGCATCGGGTTGATCCACTCCCAAACGACCTCCCGCGCCGGGGTCACTTCGAAAATCCGCCCGCTGGTCCCCTCGCAGATGAGCGTGTTCCCGTTGGGGAGGCGATGGCAGCCTGAGATGTGGCCGCTGAAGAACTCCTGCGGTGGATTCGCCTGGTACTCCCAGGCGACGGAGTCGTCCCTCGGGTTCACTTCGACGACGCGCGAGTACGGCATCGCCTGGAGCCGGTTCATCCCGTTGTCGAAGATGAGGACGTTTCCGTTGGGCAGTGCCGTGGCGTGGTGCTGGTAGAACGTCTGGGGGTCGCCGTACTTCCAGGCGAGCTGCTTCGACTCCCTCTCGACGATGCCGACCCGGCTGTTCGTCCGGCACGAGAACACCAGCCGCTCGTCCGAGGTGAGGTCCAGGCTGTTCGTGTGTGTCCATTCCCAGCGCTTCTCGAGGGGACCGATCGGGTCCTTCGCGGGGGCGAGCAGTTCCCACAGCTGAATGCGGTCGACGACGGCCCCGTCCCGGTTGACCTCGATGAAGTCGTCGCTGATCAGCGCCGGGAGCTTCTCTCCTCGTCGCCGATAGCCCCCGCGAACCCGCTTCGCCAACTCCGGCGGCACTTCCCGGAACTCCGGGAGGATGACGTTGCCGTTCCGGAGCACGGCGAAGTCGTGGTGGATGGCGAGGTTCGTGTACCGCCACGTTATCTCGCCGTCCCAGTCGAGTTCGAGCAAGTCGGTGTTGGCCCCGCCGATCAGCCGGAAGATAGCGGGAGCGGGCGGCGGCGCCTCGTTTGGGCCGGGGTCCCGGGGCCGCTCGATGCTGGCGTCGTGGCAAAGCACAAGGAGTCTGCCGTTGGGCATGAGCTTCGGGCAGAAGAGCCGGAACCCCGGCACCCGCCAGCGATGGACGATCCTGCCGTCCATGTCCAGCAGCAGCGCCGAGTCGCCGCCTATCGGAGCGAGCAGCGTGTAGCCCTTGAATGAACGTCCCGGCGAATGATGCGTAAGCGCTGTGGGGCGAAATGGAGACCAGCCCATGGAGAATACCTCCGTATTTTACGGAGCGTTATCTACGTCAATGCCATGGGAATTGTCCAGCAGGCGCAGCTACGGATAGCGGTGCCTAGTCGAAGCTCTCGTCGTCCTGTTCGACGTCGATGTCCGGCGTGCCCGAATCGAGCTCGCCGTCGCTCTCGCTCCATCCGTCGTCGGATTCGTCCTCGACCACTTCGTCGTCGCCGAACTCGCCGAACTCCTCTTCGTCGTCCCGGCGGAGGAGGCCCTTCCGCGTGTAGGCGCGAACATCCGTCGAACGCCCTGCTGGGAAGCTCACCTTATCGATGAGTGACGGGTGCTTGAAGGTCTCCCGGAGGATGACCTTGAGCTCACCGTCGGTGGTCACCATCGCGGCCGTGTACTGGTTGCCGCCGGTCATCATCTTCGAAAGGCGAAGGCCGATGCGGGGCTCCACCATGCCGATGTAGTCGCCCGAAACCGTCAGCACGTTCACCGCGTTGCCCTGGACGGCGAGGTCCACCAAATCCCCCGCGTCGAGGCCCGCGCTCACCTGCTTATCCGTCGCCTGGAGTTTCGCCACGGTTGCCGTGCCGGTCTCCTCCACGAAGATCCGGGTGTCGAGCTGGCTTGGCGCCGCCGTCGACGTGTCTTTCATGCCGGCCAGCCTGTCCAGGTTGCGGCGGGCGGTAGTGGTTGATGGGGCCAGCTCCAGGCTCTTCCGGTAGCCTTCGCGGGCGGCCGATATCTGCCCGAGTTCGCTCAGTGCCTTGCCGAGGCGGTTGAACGCTTCCGCTTCGTCGCCGAACGTCTTGAGATACTCGCGGTTCACGTTCGCGGCATCCTGCCAGCGGCTGTTGACTGCGAGCTTGACGGCCTGATCGCTCATCTGCTTTTTCAGGCGGGCTCGCTCTTCCAGCGACATCGAATCGAGTTCTGGTTCGTTGCTCATGAAACCTCAGCGACACCCCTTGACGAAGCGGAAAGGATACGGCAGGCAATTCGCTCACACAACGAATTCCCTACCCGAGCACAAAGGAAGTGTCAATGCTGCGTATCGGCGGCGCGCCCTACTATCGCTGATGTGACGGAAGAGCTCTTCAACGCGATGCGCGCCGCCTGGCGCGAAGCCGCCTCCCGGTTCGAGGCCTACCAACTCGTCTTGCCGGGTAGCCCGGCCTTCATCTGCCAGCCCCAGGCCTGCACGGCCTACTGCTGTCATGCCTACAGCGTGAACCTCGGCGATGCGGAAGCCGAGCGGTTCAAGCGCCTGGAGGGTCTCGAACTGGTCGACTTCCTCGAGTTGGACGAGGACGGTGCACCGATCACCCTCCCCATGGCCCAGCCCTACCTCCTGCAGCGCCGGGAGGGCCACTGCAAGTTCCTCGGTGAGCACCTCGGCTGCACAACCTACGACGGCCGGCCGAACGCATGCCGGCTGTATCCGCACTTCGTGGTGTTCTGGGATCTGGAAGCTCACCGCCCGAAGACCACTCCTTCCAAGCGGGCGGCTGCCTCGTTCCAGGCGGCAGCCCTCGGGAACGTTTTCGGGCTCGTCCCGCTCTTGCTCGGCCATGTCGAGTGCCCCGGCTTCACCGGCGAACCGATCGGCGA
>CALMIW010000418.1 GCA_937864275.1 uncultured Dehalococcoidia bacterium | reverse complement strand
TTTCCGGTGCATGAGAAGTTGTGGGGGCGCTACGCCGAGATTCGCGCCGAGAGTCTGCGCGCCGAACGCGGGCTGGTCGACGCCACGGAGTTCTACCGCGAACATCGCGCGGCGATGGATGAGGGAGCGGTCATCGCCTGGCCGGAGCGGTTCAACCACGACGAGTTGTCGGCGGTGCAGCACGCGATGAACCTGCGGCTGCAGAACGAAGCCGCGTTCTTCGCCGAGTATCAGAACCAGCCGCTGCCGGAGGTTGAGGTCGCGGACGACCTTCTGAGCGCCGACCAGATCGCAGCGAAGGTGAACGGGCACGCCCGCGGGCTTGTCCCACTCGGGTGCTCACACCTGACGATGTTCGTGGACGTGCAGGGCAAGGCACTGTTCTACCTCGTTGCCGCCTGGGAAGACGACTTCACGGGGCACATCATCGACTATGGCACCGAGCCGGACCAGAAGCAAGCGTACTTCACGCTTCGGGATGGGCGCCGAACGCTTGCGGCCGCGTCGCCCCGCGCCGGCGTCGAAGGCGCGATCTACGGCGGCCTGGAGCGTCTCATCGAGGCGACGGTTGCTCGCGAGTGGCGGCGCGACGACGGCGCGATGGTCCGGATCGATCGATGCCTGATCGACGCCAACTGGGGTTCATCCACGGATGTTGTCTATCAGTTCTGTCGCCAGAGTCCGCACGCGAGCGTGCTCGCGCCCAGCCACGGACGCTATGTCGGTGCGAGCAGCCTCCCGTTCAGCGACTACAAGCGGAAGCGTGGCGAACGGGTCGGGCTGAACTGGCGCGTGCCGATTGTGACCGGAAAGCGGGCGGTGCGGCATGTCCTGTTCGACACGAACTACTGGAAGTCCTTTGTGCATGCCAGGCTGGCGGTCCCGATGGGCGATCCCGGAGGTCTCTCGTTGTTCGGCCAGAAACCCGAGCCACACCGCCTGCTGTCGGAACACCTCACCAGCGAGTACCGCGTGCGGACGGAGGGCCGGGGCCGCACCGTGGACGAGTGGAAGCTCCGTGTCGAAGGGCTCGACAATCACTGGCTCGACGGGTTGGTAGGCACTGCGGTCGCCGCGTCCATGCAGGGTGCGGTGCTCTTTGGCACGGATGCCACGATCGTCGCTCGGCCGCGGCTGAAGCTCTCGGCGCTGAAGGAGCGATCGCGATGACGACGAAGCCGTTGGCACATCCGGACGCAAAGCCGAAAGGGCTGGTCTGCCCCAGCTGCGGGTGTCGGCACTTCGAGGTGCTCTACACCCGTGCGACGCCTGCCGGGTCCATCCGCCGGCGACGTCAGTGCCGTCACTGCGGTCGACGCGTGACCACGACGGAGCGGCTCGGCGGGTAACTCGACGCCTGAGGTCTACCGGTGGAACAACCTCTGTCATTTGAAGCGAGCTCGTCGTGATCAGTGCGACGGCGATGCGAGAAGACTGGTAGGAGGCCCCAGCATCGTGCCGGACCCGACCCCTGATCCCGATCAGTCGCTCCGCGACGCTGCCGCTCAGCCTGCCAAGGCGTCCGTCGACGGCCAGTCTGTCGAGCAGCACTCGCTGAAGGACCAGATCGAGGCCGACCGCTACCTCGCGTCCAAGGCCGCCGCGAGGAAGCCCGGCCTCGGCATCAAGTTCGCCAAGATCGTCCCCCCCGGTTCTGTCTAACCTGCCCATGCTGAAAGCCATTGCCAACATCATGAGCCGGGTTGCTCCCCTTCGCGGGATGCAGAGCGTCTCTCCCTCCCCGGCGGCGTCGCGTGCTCCGCGCGGAGGCGGATCGCGCGGCGGCCGCCGTTTGGTTGTCGCCAAGTTCGACTCGGCCAAGACCACCCCGGAGAATCGCAAGCACTGGGCCAACGCCGATGGCCTCTCGCCCAACGCTGCGATCAACCCGGAGGTGCGGCGCGTCCTCCGCAACCGCGCCCGGTACGAGGTCTCCAACAACTCCTACGCCAAGGGCATCGTCCTCACGCTCGCCAATGACACCATCGGCACCGGTCCCCGGCTGCAGATGCTCACTAACGACGCCGACGCGAATGCTCGCATCGAGGATGCGTTCGAACAGTGGTCGCGGGCCGTTGACCTCCCCGGAAAGCTCCGCACCATGCGGCTGGCCCGGGCAGAGAGCGGCGAGGCGTTCGCGCTTCTGATCAACAACCCCGGCATCGCGTCGGCGGGCTCGCCAGTCTCGCTTGATCTCAAGCTCATCGAGGCCGACCAGGTCTGCACGCCCTTGCTCCGGCGCGGGCGCAACGACGAGATCGACGGCATCGCTCTGGATCAGTGGGGCAACCCCTCCGCCTACCGCGTGCTTAAGCGTCACCCCGGTGACAGCGGCGTGTTCCGCACACCCATTGACGACCTCCCGGCCTACGACACGTTCCCCGCCTCGTCGGTCGTGCACTATTTCCGTCCGGATCGGCCCGGCCA
>CALMIW010000417.1 GCA_937864275.1 uncultured Dehalococcoidia bacterium | reverse complement strand
CAGAGGCAAGGTCGTCGCTGGCACCGGCATCGAACGGCGGCGGCGCGAAGTGCGAGCCGGCTCCGGTCTGCCATCGAATTAGCGCCGGACCGGCCCGAGGTCGTCCTTTGCCTTCGCGAACTCCTCGGCGGCCTTCAGGTCGATTCCGAGCTTGTCGTTAGTCCGCTCCGCCAGCAGCGACCACCCCCAGGCGCCCGCGTATCCCTTCTCGTAGAAGTCCTCGTACCGCTGTGCCGCATCAACGGTGTCGCTCGCGTAGAACTCCCCGATTACCACGGGCCTCTTGATCCCGTAGTTCGCCATCAGGCTCCCAAGGTCGGTGCATCGCGCACAGGCACGTGGCCCCATCGGGTCGTACCAGTGCGGTTCGTAGAAGTCGAGGTCCGAGTCCGCCCACATCCCGAGGGCTTCGATGTTGGCCGACCCCACGGTGACGAGGGCGCGGCTCTGAGCGTGGACCTGGTCTGTGACGGCATCCACCGTCAGCACGACGTCCTGCTGGCTGGCCTTTCCAGCCCATATGTCCCACTCCGGTTCGTTGAAGACCTCCCACGCCATCACCCGCGGGTTCTCCCGGTAGCGCGCGGCGAGGGCCCCAATCGTCTCCGCGAGCTCTCGCCGTTGTTGTTCGTCCGTCGTCCATGCCGGCGGCAGGTGGGTCGGCGCGGAAAACAGGACGAAGACGAAGTAGACATCGTGCTGCTCCGCCAGTCGCAGTGCGGCATCGATGTCCTGGTACACCGCCGGCTTCAGGCCGGTCGGAGCCCCGGCATCCGACAGAACGAACTGCGTTGGTTCGCCCGGGAACATCCACCACCGAATCACGTTGCGGCCGCTAGGCTTGGCGTTCGCGATTGCCGACGAAACAGCCAGGCTGACCTCGGTCGAACACCCCCCCCCACGAAAGCGCGGGGGGCCCGCTGGGCTGGGCTTCCGGCTTGCCCGCCAAACCCCCCGGGCGCCCCCGGGTCAACCCCGCCCCGCCATTCGCGCCACAGCCGAAGTCACACCCCCAGTTGAACCAGGGAACGTTCGCGCCGTGGAGATACCACTGCCGGCTCTCCCAGGTGATCCGCGTCATCTCCACCGGTGGAGGTGGCACCGGGGTCGCGGTCGGGAAGGCTCTCGGAGTCGGAGACGGGTACAGCGTAGGCGTCGCGGTTGGTGTCCGAGTTGGCAGGCTCGCGAACTCGGGAGAGTTCTCCGAGCCGCCCGAACAGCCGGCAAACGCGATTGCGCCAGCCCAGACCGAGATGGCAGCTACCGCAGGGCCAGCCGCGCGCTTCCCGTCCGGGAGCATCGGGGCGTCACGTGGGCGCTCCATTGAGCGGATGTTTCCGCCCACTGGCAGTCACGGCAGCCAACGGTGAACGCTGTCGTGGCACTCGCCGGGCCGCGCCGAAATGGCTGACGAGTTCCCACACCGGTTGTTCAGTTCGCCGTCCGACTCAGGTCGTTCGAACAAGGGCCCGGAACCGCATGTGTGGAACCCTCCCCCCGCGAGGTTCACAAGCGAATCTGCGCGGAGAACGGAGGCCACGCAGGGACCGTTCGTGCCCGATGCTGCAGACGAACGAACTCGATTTATCGTCGGCGCGACGCGAATTAGCGCTCGTCTGCTTGTGCGGTTCGCCATACGCCGATTTGCAGCGTCACGACTCGATTCGGACGGTTCCCAAACTGCCATCGACTGTGATTACGGCCCCATCTGGTATCACCGCCGTGCCCACGTTGGTGCCCGTTACGCACGGAATCGCGAACTCCCTGGCGCAAATCGCCGAGTGGGAGAGGATTCCGCCGGTGTCAGTCACAACCGCGGCTGCGATTGCGAACAGTGGAGTCCACGGCGGAGCGGTCAAGGTGCACACCAGGACATCGCCCGGCTCGAAGCTGCCTGACTCGTCCAGCTGGCGAATCACCCGAGCACGCCCTCGAGCGACGCCCGGGCTGGCGGCGATCCCGGCTACGACCGAAGGGTCCTGGGACAGCGGCGTGCCGATTCCGAAGAAGCGACGGAATACCGCCTGCGCCTCGGGTGGAGCACCGGACAGGTCCACTGCAGCGCCCACGAACGGAGGGGGAGTCAGTGCCTCCTGCGCTGCGACTTCCGCCTTTCGCTCACGTACGAGTTGCTTCGTTTGC